>JAJZVS010000344.1 GCA_021845555.1 Pseudomonadota bacterium | reverse complement strand
TTTCGGCATCCCCCAGTCCCCGGCTCCTAAGCCGCGGCCACCGCGCGGCGGGTCATGACGCCGATCAGGTGGGCGCGGTATTCGGCGCTGGCGTGGATGTCGCTGTTGAGGTCGTCGGGTTTGGTGGTGACGGTCTTGATGGCGTCGGCGGAGAAGTTGGCGCTCAGGGCTTGTTCCATGCCGGTGTGGCGGAACACGCCGCCCTGGCCGGCGCCGGTGATGGCGACGCGCACGCCGTTGGCGAATTTCGCCACGAAGACGCCGACGGTGGCGTAGCGCGAGGCGGGGTTGCGGAACTTCTGGTAGTTGGCCCGTTGCGGCGCCGGGAACTCGACCGCGGTGATGATCTCGTCGGTGCCGAGGGCGGTTGTGAACATGCCCTGGAAGAAGTCGTCGGCGGGGATGGCGCGCTTGTTGGTGTGGATGGTGGCGCCGAGGGCGAGCGCGGCGGCCGGGTAGTCGGCTGCCGGGTCGTTGTTGGCGAGGCTGCCGCCGATGGTGCCGCGGTGGCGCACCGCTTCATCGCCGATGCCGCCGGCGAGCGCGACGAGCGCGGGGATGATCCGCTTCACGTCGGCCGAGGCGGCGACGGTGGCGTGGGTGGTCATGGCGCCGATGCGGACCGAGCCGGCGCCGGCGGTGATGCCGGCGAGCCCGGCCTTCGCCAGGTCCACCAGCAGCGACGGGTGGTTGAGGCGCTGCTTCAGGACCGGGATCAGGGTCATGCCGCCGGCGAGCGGCTTGGCCTCGGCGTCGGCGGCCAGGGCCTTCGCCGCGTCGGCGACGCTGGCCGGCTTCTGATAGGCGAAATCGTACATCGCTTGCTGTCCCCTGAACTATTCGGCGGCCATGCGCGGCTTGCCGGCCGCGATGATCGACCAGATTTTCTGCGCCGTGGCCGGCATTTCCAGATGGCGCACGCCGTAGTCGCGCAGCGCATCGACCACCGCGTTGATGGTGGCTGGCGGGCTGCCGATCGCGCCCACCTCGCCGCAGCCTTTTACGCCGAGCGGATTGTGGGTGCACAGCGTGGTTTCGGTGCCGACGCTGATGTTGGGCAGGTTGTCGGCACGCGGCATGGTGTAGTCCATCATCGAGCCGGACAGGAGCTGGCCCGACGGATCGTAGACCGCCGCCTCCAGCAGCGCCTGGCCGATGCCCTGCGCCACGCCGCCCTGGATCTGGCCTTCGACGATCATCGGGTTGATGACGCGCCCGACGTCATCGACGGCGGTGAAGTTCACCACCGAGACCGTGCCGGTGTCCGGGTCGATCTCCACCTCGGCGACGTGGCAGCCGCCGGGGTAGGTGAAGTTCTTCGGATCGTAGAAGGCGGTTTCTTCCAGGCCGGGTTCCAGTTCCTCGATCGGGTAGTTGTGCGGCACGTATGCGGCGAGCGAGATTTCCGCCAGTGCCTTGCTCTTGTCGGTGCCGGCGACGGTGAACTTGCCGTCCTTGAACTCGACGTCCTCGACCGCGGCTTCCATCAGATGGGCGGCGATCTTGCGGCCCTTGGCGACGATCTTGTCCATCGCCTTGACCATCGCCGAGCCGCCGACCGCGAGCGAGCGGGATCCGTAGGTGCCCATGCCGAACGGGATTTTCGCGGTATCGCCGTGCACGATCTCGATCTGGTCCATCGGCACGCCGAGCTGGGCGTGGACCAGCTGGGCGAAGGTGGTTTCGTGGCCCTGGCCGTGGCTGTGCGATCCGGTGAACACCGTCACGCTGCCGGTGGGATGGACGCGGATATTGGCGCATTCATACAGGCCCGCGCGTGCGCCGAGCGATCCCACCACCGCCGAGGGCGCGATCCCGCAGGCTTCCAGATAGGTGGACAGGCCGATGCCGCGCAGCTTGCCGCGCGCCTTGGCCGCCGCGCGGCGCGCCTCGAACCCCGCGAAATCGGCGGCTTTCAGGGCGGCGTTCAGCGTCGCCGTATAGTCGCCGCTGTCGTATTGCAGCGCCACCGGGGTCTGGTAGGGGAAGGCGTCGTTGGGGATGAAGTTGCGCCGGCGCAGGGCGATGCGGTCCATTCCGGTGTCGTGGGCGATCACATCGACCAGGCGTTCCAGCAGGAACGTCGCTTCCGGCCGCCCGGCGCCGCGATAGGCATCGACCGCGACGGTGTTGGTGAACACCGCCTTCACCTCGGCGTAGATCGCCGGGGTGCGGTACACCCCGGAGAGCAGGGTGGCATACAGATAGGTCGGCACGCAGGGCGCGAAGGTGGAGAGATAGGCGCCCATGTTCGCCAGCGTAGAGACGCGCAGGGCGAGGAAGTTGCCCTCCGCGTCCAGCGCCATTTCGGCGGTGGAGACGTGGTCGCGTCCGTGCGCGTCCGACATGAAGCTTTCGGAGCGTTCGGCGGTCCATTTCACCGGGCGCTTCACCTTGGCCGAGGCCCAGGTGACGATCGCTTCTTCCGCGTAGTGGTAGATCTTCGAGCCGAACCCGCCGCCCACGTCGGGGGCGACGACGCGCAGGTGGTTTTCCGGGATGTGCAGCACGAAGGCGCCCATCAGCAGGCGGATCACGTGCGGGTTCTGGCTGGTGGTGAACAGCGTGTAGTCGCCGGACATCGAATCGAACTCGCCCACCGCGGCGCGCGGTTCCATCGCGTTCGGGATCAGCCGGTTGTTCGTCAGGTCGAGCTTCACCACCTTGGCCGCGCGGGCGAAGGCGGCATCGACCACCGCCTTGTCGCCGATGTGCCAGTCGTAGCACAGGTTACCGGGCACGTCGTCGTGCACCAGCGGCGCACCGGGGGCCAGCGCGGCGCGCAGATCGGCGACCGCGGGCAGGTCCTGGTAGTCGATCGCCAGCTTTTCGGCGGCGTCCTTGGCCTGTTGGCGGGTCTCGGCGATCACCACCGCGACCGGGTCGCCGACGTGGCGCACCTTGTCGATCGCCAGCACCGGATGCGGCGGCTCGGCCATCGGCGAGCCGTCCTTGTTGTGGATCTGCCAGCCGCAGGGCAGGCCGCCGATGTTCTCGGCGGCCAGATCGGCGCCGGTGAATACCGCGACCACGCCGGGCGCGGCCTTGGCCGCCGCCGTGTCGATCGACGCGATGCGCGCGTGCGGCCGGTCGGCGCGGCGGATGACGGCGTGCAGCTGGCCGGGGCGGTTGATATCGTCGGTGTAATGGCCACGCCCGCTCAGGAACCGCAGGTCTTCCTTGCGACGGACGGCGGCGCCGATTCCCTCGAAACCCATGTGTGGACCCTCCCGGTTCGGTTCTTATTCGGCGGCTTGGGCGGTTTTGCCGTGCATCAGTGGCCAGGCCGCGGCGATCGCCTTGACGATGTTATGATAGCCGGTGCAGCGGCAGAGATTGCCTTCGAGTGCGTCGCGGATCTGGTGCTCGGTCAGCCCCTCGGGGTGGCTTTGCACCAGGTCGATCGCGCTCATCACCATGCCCGGCGTGCAGAAGCCGCATTGCAGGGCGTGATGCTCGCGGAACATCTCCTGCATCGGGTGCAGCGTGCCGTCCGCGGCGGCCAGGCCCTCGATCGTGGTGACCTTGGTGCCGTCCGCCTGCAACGCGAGCATGGTGCAGGATTTCACCGAACTGCCGTCCACGGAGACGACGCAGGCGCCGCACTGGCTGGTGTCGCAGCCGACATGGGTGCCGGTGAGGCCGAGCTTTTCGCGCAACACCTCCACCAGCAGGGTGCGGTTCTCCACCTCGACCGTGTGCTGCTTGCCGTTCACCGTCAGGGATACCTGAGGCATCGCGTTTCCCTTCTAACCACGTGTTGCGCCGAGTTGGATACGCCGGTGTCGCCGCGGGTCCCACACGCGATGCCGCCTCGGCGGAGGGTGTGGGACCGCGACGTTGTCCGGGACGGA
>JAJZVS010000343.1 GCA_021845555.1 Pseudomonadota bacterium | reverse complement strand
CTGATCCGCGTGCCGGCCGATCAGGTGCGCATCACCGGACGGCAGACGATGGGCGTGACCTTGTTCCGGCTCGATGCCGGGGAGCAGGTGACCAGCGTCTTCCCGGTGCTGGATGCCGGCGGCGAGGACAACGGAACGGGCGAGGCGGGCGAAGCGCCCGACCCCGCCGGCACGGAGGACGGCAGCGATGGCTGAAGCGGCGCGCCAGCGGATCGGTCTCTATCCCGGCACATTCGACCCGCTGACCAACGGGCACCTGGACGTGATCGCCCGGGCCGCGCGCCTGCTCGACAAGTTGATCGTCGGCGTGGCGATCAACACGGGCAAAGGCCCGCTGTTCTCGCTGGAAGAACGCGTGGAGCTGGTCGAGGCCGAGGTCGCCGCGATCGCCGGGCGCAACGGCACCGTGATCGAGGTGATGCCGATGCACGGGCTGCTGGTGCAGTTCGCCCGCTCGGTCGGCGCCGCGATGATCGTGCGCGGCCTGCGCGCGGTGTCCGATTTCGACTACGAGTTCCAGATGGCCGGAATGAACTACCGCATGGACCCGGGGGTCGAGACGGTGTTCGTGATGGCGAGCGAACGCCACCAGTTCATCGCCTCCCGCCTGGTCAAGGAAGTGGCCGCGCTGGGCGGCGACATCTCCTCCTTCGTGCCGCCGCTGACGCTGGAACGCACGCTCGCGAAGATGCGCGGCTGACCTCTTTCGCCACGGAGTGCCTGCATGTATCGACGCACCCTGATCGCGGGCTCCGCGGTCTCCACCTTGTTGATGGGATACGCCATGACCGCGGACGCCGCACCGGCCCTCGATCTCCAGAACACGATCTACATGGACCTGAAATACGGCCGCGTGGTGATCGAATGCTTCCCCGACATCGCCCCCAAGGCGGTCGAGCGGATCAAGACCCTGTCGAACGAGGGGTTCTACGACAACACCCCGTTCCATCGCGTGATCGAGGGATTCATGGCGCAGGGCGGCGATCCCACCGGCACCGGCACCGGCGGGTCGCCGCTGCCGAACCTGCCGGCCGAGTTCACCACCAAGCGCCACTTCCTGCGCGGCACCTGCGGCATGGCCCGCACGTCCGATCCGAACAGCGCCAACAGCCAGTTCTTCATCATGTTCGCCCCGTCCCCGCACCTGGATGGGCAGTACACGATCTGGGGCCAGGTGGTGCAGGGGATGGAGTTCGTGGACATGATCAAGCGCGGATCGGGCGGATCGGGGATGGTGACCGACCCGGACCGGATCGTACGCATGCGGGTGGCGGCGGACGAGAAGGCGTAACCGGCGGTTGACCCCGACGCCGCGCTGGGGTTGAACCCGCGGCGGATGAGCCCGTAGCTCAGTTGGTAGAGCACGAGACTTTTAATCTTGGGGCCGTGGGTTCGAGTCCCACCGGGCTCACCAAGCGTTGCAAGGCATCTCTACATTCCCCATGCGGGACCGTGCGCCTGCCCGCGCCTCATGCGCGCGCGCGTCCTGTGCCGGTTTTTGGGTCGCGGCGTGCCGACGGGGCGCGGTCCGCGCGGCAGGGGTTGATTGAGATCGACCGCTCGAATATCTCCTGGAGGACCAACCTCCGTGTCCCCATCGACGATGTCCCGCCCGCGTGCCCTGGCCGACGATGTGATCCTCGACCGCGCGCTGGCCGTGTTCTGGCAGCGCGGCTATGCCGCGACCTCGCTGCGCGACCTCGCTCGTGCGACCGGGCTCGGCGCCTCGGCGCTATATCACCGGTTTGTCGACAAGGATGGGCTGTTCGTTGAAGTGCTGCGCCGCTACGCCGACCAGGGGTTGAGCGAGAGGCTCGCCCGCCTGGGCGCGCTGCCCGATCCGCTCGGCGCGATCTGCGGCTTCTTCGACGAGCTGGTGGCGAGCGCGGCGGACGATCCCGAGCACCGTGGCTGCCTGCTGGTCAATACCGTGCTCGACGGCGGGCCGATCGGGCCGGCGGCGCGGGCGATGGTGCGCGCGCGGCTGGGCGAGGTCGAAGCCTTCTTCCGCACCCAGCTGGAGCGCGCCCGGACCGCGGGGCGTCTCGCCGCGAGGATCGATCCCGCAACCCAGGCCGAAGTCCTGCTCGGCACGGTGCTGGCCGTCCGCGTCCTCGCCCGGCTCGATCCCGATCGCGCGCGGCTCTCCCGGCTTGTCGCGCAGGCGCTTGCCCCGATCTCCGGCGTCGGCGTCGGCGGGGCGCCATGACGGGGTTTCCGGAAATCCTCCCGGCCGACGCCGGCCCCGACATCGCCGCGCTCTATGCCGACATCCAGGCCGTCTCCGGCGTGCCGGTGGTCAATCTGATCTGGCGCCACATGGCCGCGCTGCCGGGCGTGCTCGCCTGGGCCTGGGGGGCGGTGCGCCCGCTGGTAGCCTCGACGGAGCTTCGCGTGGCGCGTGAGCGGGTGGCCCGTGCCGCGACGCTGCCCGGTCTTCCAGCGACGGGACCCGCGGCCTGGGCCGCGGCCGGGGTCTCCGCTTCCTCCCGGCCACAGCTCGCCGCGCTGCTGGATGACTACGTGCGCGGCAACTGCACCAACATCGTTGCCCTGACCGCGCTGCGGCTGCGGCTGGAAGGCCATGGCGGGCCGGTCGCGATCCTGACGCCGGCACCCGCGCCGCCGCCGGTGCCCCCCTTGCCGCCGCTGCCACGGATCGAGGCGCTGGACCCGGCCCTGGCCCGGGCCGTGCGCGCGCTCGCGGCGCGCCACGAGGGCGCGGGAGGGGGCGTTATCCCCAGCATCTACCTCGCCTTGGCTCCCTGGCCAGGGGTGATCGCGGCGCTGCCGGCTTGGCTCGGTCCGCTCTATGCGCCCGAGGCGCTGCGTGCGGCGCGCACCAGCACGCAACGCGCCGCGGAGGAAGCGGCGGCGGCCCTGCTGCCCGCGCCCGGCCCCGCGCCCGGCCCTGCGCCCGCTGGGGCGGCGGCGTTGCGGCCGACGCTCGACCGTTTCACCCGGTTGGTGATCCCGGACCTGATCCCGGTCTGCGTGGCGCTGCGCGACGCGCTGGGCACGGCATAGGACGACAGCCGGCCGGATGGACGCGGGCGAACCGATGCCACGCGCGCGGGACCGGCAGCGCGCCTGGCTCGCGGTGCCGGTCACCGCCGCCTATATCGGCGCGATCGCCGTGCTCGCCCATGCCGCGGGCGTCGCTTACCTGCTGTTTCCCGAACTCGGCGCGCTGTCGCACGACGTCTTCAAGCGACCGCACGGCACCTGGGCGCGCGCCCCGGTCCGGCTGGTGCTGACACCGGGGCTGACCGCCCTGCTCGGCACGCTCGTCACCCGCAACCTGGTCTATGGTCCGGTCGCGGTGCTGCTCAGTGTCGGCAGTTCGATCCTGGTGATCCGCCTGCTGCGCTCGCCGATCGCGCCGGCGATCTCGGCGGGGCTGCTGCCGCTCGCGCTCGGGATCCGAACCTGGCTCTACGCGCCCTCGATCCTGCTCGGCACGGTGGCGCTGGCGCTGCTGTCCTTGCCCTGGCGCCGGATCATGCCGCCGCCGCGCCCGACGGTGCGCGATCTGGCCGACGACATCACCGAGCGCACGCCCGCGCGCTACGGCTGGGTGGCGTTCTTCCTCGGTTTCGTCGCGGTCGGGGCGACGCTGGCGGCGCTGTCGGGCCAGCGGCTGCTGCTCTATCCGCCGCTGGTGGTGATGGGCTTCGAAATGTTCGCCCATCCGGCGGTTTGCCCCTGGGCGCGGCGCCCGCTGCTCCTGCCGCTGGTCTGCGTGCTGACCGCGAGCGGCGGCGTGGCGCTGGTGGCGCTGCTCGGCGTTGGCCCGCTCGCCGCCATGGGCGCCATCCTGATCGGGATCGCAGTGCTGGCGGCGTTCGACCTGCACGCCCCGCCGGCGCTGGCGGTCGGCCTCCTGCCCTTCGT
>JAJZVS010000012.1 GCA_021845555.1 Pseudomonadota bacterium | reverse complement strand
GATCCGCCGTGGGATGGTGGAGCCGGAACGTTTTGCCGCGGTGCAGGCCCGCCGGACCGCGCTGGCCGCCGCCCAGCACCGCAGCGCCGACGACCATGAGTTCATGCGCTTCTCCTGGCTGCAATTGTTCAACGCGGAGAACCGCTACAACACGATGGTCGGGCTGCTGTTCGCCACCGGCACGTTGCTGGCCATCTGGACCAGCCAGATCTGGCTGCCGACGATCCAGGCGATCATGCTGCACAAGCAGGGCATCGCCGGCGCCGCCGTGGTGCCGTACATCACGCTCGGGATGGAGATGTTCGGCATCGGCGGCATCGCGGGCTACGCCGCGTTCGGCTTCCTTGCCGATGCGCTGGGGCGGCGGCCGACGATCATCCTCTACAGCCTCGGCACGCTGGTGTTCGGCATGGGCCTCTATCTCGGCGCCAGCACCTGGGGCCCGTATCCCTATATCCTGCCGCTGTTCGGCTTCTGCGTGTTCGGCGTGTTCTCCGGCCACGCGGTCTATCTGCCGGAACTGTTCCCCACCCACATGCGCGGCACCGCGGTCGCGTTCTGCAACGGCTCGGGACGGTTGGTGACCAGCTTCGGACCGCTGGTGGCCGGGCTGCTGGTGGCGCCGTTCGGCGGCAATTTCGCCAAGGCGGCGGCGGTGATGACGGGCTTCGCGCTGCTGTCCATCATCGGCGTGCTGCTCGGGCGGGAAACCAGGCACGACGACCTGCCGAAATAAGGCGCGCGGGCGGGGAGCGGTCCGCCGCTCCCCGCAGGCTGTCCGCCGGGCGGCGGCCGAAGGGCCGGTTATGGGGCGCCGGCGGCACGGAAGCAGCCGGCCAGGTGGTCGTCCACCAGGCCGGCTGCTTGCATGAAGGCATAGCAGATCGTCGGTCCGACGAAGCGGAAGCCCCGCGCGCGCAGCGCCCGGCTCAACCGGTCGGACAGCACGGTGCGCGCCGGCACCGCAGCCGGATCCTGCCACCGGGTCACGATCGGCGCCCCGTCCACGAAGGACCACAGGAAGCGATCCAGGCTGCCCTCGGCGGCGATCACCGCTTGTGCGGCGCGCGCATTGTCCCGCACCGAGACCACCTTCGCCCGGTGGCGGATCACCCCGCCATGGTGCAGCACATGGTCCAGCTCGGCCTCGGTCATCGCCGCCACAGGGTCGATGGCGAAGCCGTGATAGGCCGCGCGATAGGCGGGGCGACGGTCGAGCACGGTGCGCCACGACAGGCCCGCCTGCGCGCCTTCCAGGCTGATCAGCTCGAACAGCGCGCGATCGTCGTGCTGCGGCACGCCCCACTCGGTGTCGTGGTAGGCGCGCATCGCGGCGTTGGCGCCGGCCCAGGCGCAGCGCGGCAATTCCGCCGCCTGCGGCACCGGGGCGGACGGCACCGGGGCGGACGGCGCGCGAAGCGTCACGCCGCCTCCAGTTGACGGCCCCGCGCGGACCGGCATGCTGCGCGGCCGCAAACCGAGACCATTGGGAGGTTCAACATGGGCTCCATCATCCAACTCAAGGCCGCCGACGGCTTCAGCCTGTCCGCCTACACCGCCGGACCGGCCGGCGCGACCAAGGGGATCGTCGTGATCCAGGAGATTTTCGGCGTCAACCACCACATCCGCGACATGGCCGACCGCTTCGCCGACGCCGGCTACGCGGTGTGCGCGCCGGCGCTGTTCGACCGCGCGCAGCCGGGCGTGGAGCTCGGCTACACCCAGGCGGATATCGACCAGGGCCGCACGCTGCGGATGAAGCTGAACGACGCCCAGGTGATGCTGGACGTGGAAGCCGCCGCCGCGCATCTCGCCGGCAAGAAGCGCGGCATCGTCGGCTACTGCTTCGGCGGCACGGTGGCCTGGTGGGGGGCGACCCGCTCGCGCTCCTTCGCCGCGTCGTCCTGCTGGTACGGCGGCGGCATCGCCGGGACCAAGAACGAGAGTCCGCACTGCCCGGTGCAGATGCATTTCGGGGAGAAGGACGGCTCCATCCCGATGACGGACGTGGAGGCGATTCGCGCCGCCCAGCCGAAGGCCGAGAGCTACGTTTATGCCGGCGCCCAGCACGGCTTCGGCTGCGACGAGCGCGGCAGCTTCAGCAAGCCCGACTACGAACTGGCGCAGAGCCGGACCATGGCGTTCTTCGCCAAGCACCTGGGCTGAGCAGGCCCAGGGGCTAAACAGGCCTAGGGGCTAAACAGGCCCAGGGCTGGGCAGGCGTGGGCAGCCCTGGGGACCTGGGCAGCCCTGGGGCCTGAAAAGGCCCGGGGACCGATCGCCTGCCGCGCCACAAGCCTTGACACCGGCCGCCGCGCAGCCTTTCTACGCCCCCTGCGCAAGTCGCTCCCGTCCGGGAGCCCGGCCGGTTGTCGGGCTGCGGCCCTGGGATGCGGCAGGCGGGCACGTGCAGGGGTGTAGCTCAATTGGCTAGAGCGCCGGTCTCCAAAACCGGAGGCTGGGGGTTCGAGACCCTCCACCCCTGCCAGTCGCTTGCGCGACGGATGGGACAAGATCGGTTCGGGCGTCCCGCGGCGGGGCGCCGGATCGGACTCGGTGAACAAGGACGGTGGGCGTGGCGGCAAATCCGGCGAAGTTCCTGCGCGAGGTACGGGTCGAAATCGGCCGCGTGACCTGGCCGGGTCGCAAGGAAACGATGGTGACCACCGGCCTCGTGCTCGGGATGGTGGCGATTTCGGCTACCTTCTTCTTCGCCGTCGATCAGGTTATCGGCATAGCCGTGCGCGCCCTGTTCGGCGCAGCCGGGTAGGACAGGGGCGGCAATGGCCAAGCGTTGGTACGTGGTGCACGTCTATTCGGGCTTCGAGAAGAAGATCGCCGAACAGATCAAGGAGCAGGCCGCCCAGAAGGGGCTGGCCGAGCAGATCGACGAGGTGCTGGTCCCGTCGGAGGAGGTCGTCGAGCTCCGCCGCGGCCAGAAGGTGAACGCCGAGCGCAAGTTCTTCCCCGGCTATGTGCTGGTGAAGATGGAGCTGACGGACGACGCCTGGCATCTGGTGAAGGACACGCCGAAGGTCACCGGCTTCCTCGGCACCCGCAACAAGCCCTCCCCGATCACCGAGGCCGAGGCCGACCGTATCCTGAAGCAGTCCCAGGAAGGCGTGGAGCATCCCCGCCCCGCGGTGCTGTTCGAGATCGGCGAGCAGGTGCGGGTGGCGGAGGGGCCGTTCACCAGCTTCAACGGCACCGTCGAGGACGTGGACGAGGAAAAGGGCCGCGTGAAGGTCAGCGTCTCGATCTTCGGCCGCGCCACCCCGGTCGAGCTCGAATACAGCCAGGTCGAGAAGGTCTGACCCTCGGTCGGACCACCCCCCCGGTCAGCCCCCCCCGGTCAGCCCAGCGCTTCTTCCAACAGCGCCAGGGCCCGGGCGGCGAAGGCGCGCATGTTCGCGACCCGATCGTCGCTGCCTGTCTCCAGCGTGAGCGCGCGCGCCACCGGACCGTCCAGCGCGATGCAGGTGTGCCCGGCGGCATCGCCGTAGCGGTTGCCGGTCGGGCCGGTGGCACCCGTTTCCCCTACCCCCCACCGCGCGCCGCAGCGCGCCCGCACGGTGCGCGCCAGCAAAGCGGCGTATGGTTCGGTGGAAGCGCGCATCCCGTCCGGCAGCGGATCGGGGATCTCCAGGAAGGCCGAGCGCGCGAACCGGGTGTAGATCACCGCGCCGCCGAGGAAATACGCGCTCGCCCCCGGCACCGCGAGCAGCGCCGCCGCGATCAGCCCGCCGGTGGACGATTCGGCGATCGCGATGGTTTCTCCGCGCGCCTTCAGCCGGGCGCCGATTCGCGCGGCCGGTGCCAACAGTTCCTGCATGGATGATTCCCCCCGTGGTGAAGCGCGAGCGTTAGCCGCGCGCGCCGAAGATCGCGGTGCCGACGCGCACCCAGGTAGCGCCGCAGGCGATCGCGACCTCGAAATCCGCCGACATGCCCATCGACAGCACGCCGAGCCCGTGGCGCCTGGCGCAGGCGGCGAGCCAGGTGAAATGCGGGCGCGGGTCCTCCCCGACCGGGGGGACGCACATCAGCCCGACCAGTTGGGCGCCGAAGCGGGCGCGGCAGGCGTCGATGAACGCATCGGCCTGATCGCGCGGGATGCCGGATTTCTGCGGCTCGGCGCCCGTGTTAACCTCGATCAGCAGGTCCGGGCGGCGGGCTTCCTTTTCCATCGCCGCTGCCAGCGCGTCGGCCAGCCGCGGGCGGTCCAGCGTCTCGATCACGTCGGCCAGCCGCACCGCGTCGCGCGCCTTGTTGGTCTGCAAGCCGCCGATCAGGTGCAGGCGCAGGTCGGGGTATTCGGCGCGCAGGGCGGGGAATTTCTCCGCCGCCTCCTGCACCCGGTTCTCCCCGAATACGCGCTGCCCGGCCGCCAACGCGGCGCGCACGGCGGCGGCGGGCTTGGTTTTGGAGACGGCGACCAGGGTGATTTCTTCGGGCGCACGGCCGGCGGCGCTTGCGGCGGCGGCGATGCGGGCCTGCACCTGGGCCAGATTGGCGGCGATCGGGGAAACGGTGTCGTTCATGGGCGGAAAGCTCCGCGCCTGCGGAGGCGGCGTCAAGCCGGCGACAGGGCTTGATCTTGGTAAGGATCTTCCTTACTTGATCCGCTTGGAATTTGCCTGGAACCCCATCCATGATCCTCAGCCGCATCAGCAGCAAAGCCCAGACGACGGTACCCCTCGCGGTGCGCCTGGCGCTCGGCGTCGCCCCAGGCGATCAACTGGCCTATGCGATCGAGGACGGTCGGGTGGTGCTGACCAAGGCGATGCACGCCGCGCAGGATGATCCCTTCGCCACGTTCACCGAGTGGGACAGCGAGGCCGATCGGCGCGCCTTCGCGCACCTGTAGCGTGGACGCAATCGCGGTCTGGGACCTGGTCAAGGTTCCGTTCCCCTATGCCGACCAGCCTGTGCATCAGTATCGCCCCGCCCTGGTGATCGCCTGCCCGGAGGGACACGACCGCTTCGCCGTGCTCTGGGTCCTGATGGTCACCAGCGCGGCAAACCGCGGCTGGCCGGGGGACGTGCCGGTCTCGGCGCACGCCGGGACCGGGCTGCCGGTCGCTTCCGTAGTGCGGACCGAGAAGATCGCCACCATCGACCGCCGCGTCGTCCAGCGGATCGGCCGCCTGCCCGCAGCCGACCACGCCAAGGTCGTTGCGCGCCTGCGTCAGACCTTGGCGGGCGTTGCGGACTGATCCCCCGCCCGCCGCGCCCGCTCGCGCAGTTCGAACTTCTGGATCTTCCCCGTCGAGGTCTTCGGCAGCGGGCCGAAGCTGACATGGCGCGGGCATTTGTAATGCGCCATGCCGGCGCGGCACCAGGCGATGATATCGGCCGCGCTCACCGCCGCCGCGCCGGGCTTCAAGGTCACGAAGGCGTGCGGCGTCTCGCCCCATTTCGGGTCCGGCTGCGCCACCACCGCGGCTTCCATCACGTCGGGATGCTTGTAGAGCACCTCCTCGACTTCCAATGAGGAGATGTTCTCACCGCCCGAAATGATGACGTCCTTGGCGCGGTCCTTGATCTCCACGTAATGGTCGGGATGCAGCACCGCGAGATCGCCGGTGTGGAACCAGCCGCCGGCGAAGGCCTCGGCGGTGGCGGACGGGTTCTTCAGATAGCCCATCATGATGGTGTTGGAGCGCAGCATGAGCTCGCCCATCGTCGCCCCGTCCGCCGGCACCGCCGCGAGCGTCGCCGGATCGCGCACCGAGGCTTCCTGCAACAGCGGATGGCCCACGCCCTGACGCGCCATGAAGGCCGCCTTGGGTTCCAGCGCCATGCTGTCCAGCGCCGGCTGCCACTCGCAGATCGTCGCGGGGCCATAACTTTCGGTCAGGCCATAGAGATGCGTCACCGCGAAGCCCATCGCCGCCATCGCCGCGATCACCGCGGACGGCGGCGCGGCGCCGCCGGTGGCGATCTGCACCGTCTGGCGGAAGCTGCGCCGGGCTGTTTCGGGCGCGTGGATCAGCATGGTCAGCACCACCGGCGCGCCGCACAGATGGCTCACGCCTTCCTCGGCGATGGCGGCGAAGATCGGCGCGGGTTCCACCCGGCGCAGGCAGACATGCACCCCGCCGGCCAGCGTGACCGCCCAGGTGTAGGTCCAGCCGTCGCAATGGAACATCGGCAACGTCCAGAGATAGACGCTGCGCGGATTGAGGCCGAAGGCGAGCGCGTTGGCGCAGGCGTTGAGATACGCGCCGCGATGGTGCAGCACCACGCCCTTCGGGTTGCCGGTGGTGCCGGAAGTGTAGTTCAGCGTGATCGCCTGCCACTCGTCGTCGGGCAGCGCCAGCGGATGCGCGGGATCGCCGCCGGCGATGAAGCTTTCGTAGTCGGTGGTGCCGAGACGTTCGCCCCCCACCGCCAGCGGATCGTCGATGTCGATCACCAGCGGCCGGCGCGGCAGTTGCGCCAGCGCGCGCGCCACCACGGGGCTGTATTCGCGGTCGGTCAGTAGCACCTTGGCCTCGCCGTGCTGCAGGATGAAGGCGACCGAGGCGGCATCGAGCCGGGTGTTGATCGGGCAAAGCACGGCGCCCAGCCCGGGCACCGCGTTATGCGCCTCCAGCATCTCGGGGATGTTGGGTGCCAGGATCGCCACCGTGTCGCCCTTGCCCACCCCCGCGCGCGCGAGCGCGCCGGCGAGGCGGCGGGAGCGCTCCAGGAACTGCGCGTAGGTGATCCGGCGCGCGCCATGCACGATCGCGATCCGGTGCGGCGCCACATGCGCGGCGCGCAGCAGGAACGATACCGGCGACAGCGGGACGTAATTGGCCGCGGTGCGGTCGAGGTCCTGGGTGTAGATCGACATCGGGGGATCCCTCGGGGACTATTCGGCCGCTTGCGCCAGCGCGGCGGCCTCGGCGCGGGCCCAGACGGCGGTGTCGTGGAACACCGCGCCCCCCGCCGGCGGGGCGGGATCGTCGCTGGTGAGCGCGTTGATGCCGATGCCGCCTTGGTAATATTCGCTCGGCCAGACGCTTTCCACCACCAGCACGCCCGGCTGCACGCCGTCGAAATGCCGCGCGTGCAACACCACCTCCCCGCGCGCGTTGCCGAGCCGCATGCGCGCGCCCTCGGCGATACCGAGGCGGGCCGCATCCTGGGGATGGATCAGCGCGGTGGGGCGGCGTTCGCGCGCCCGTCCGGTCGGCATTTCGGTGAAGCTGGTGTTCAGGAACTGCCGTGCCGGCGCGGTCACCATGCGGAACGGGTGGGTCTCGGTGCGCGCATCGACGATGGCGAAATGGTCCGGCAGTTTCGGCATCGCCGCGCCAAACGGGCCGAGCGCGGTCCAGTCCGGGGCGAAATGGAAGCGCTTGTCGGCATGCGCGAAGCCATCGAGGAAATGCGCCCGCGCGAAGGGCTGCGCCGCATCGACCCAGCGCCGCGCGCGCACCGTCGCCGCGTCGGGCCAGCCGGAGGCGCGCAAGGTGGCGTCGATCATCTCCCATTCGGTCATGGCGAAGCCGGGATGCTGCGCCCCGAGGCGCTGCGCCAGGGCGCAGATCACCGCATGGTTGGACCGGCACTCCCCCGGCGGGTCGATCAGCTTCGGCCCGATCTGCAAATAGGTGTGCCCGCCGGCCTGATAGAGGTCGTCGTGCTCCATGAACATCGTTGCCGGCAGCACGATGTCGGACCACCGCGCGGTTTCGGTCATGAACTGCTCGTGGGTGCAGACGAACAGGTCCTCGCGGGCGAAGCCGCGGCGCACGCGGTTGCTGTCGGGGCAGACCGCCAACGGGTTCTGGTTCTGGATCAGCAGCGCATGCACCGCGGGGCCGTCGCCCAATTCGGTGCGATCGCCGGTCAGCACGGCACCGATCCGGCTCATGTCCATCGCGCGAACCGACAGATCGCGCACGTCCAGCCCCTCGATCAGCGTCTTGTCCCAATGATAGATGCCGCGATTGCTCCAGAGCGCGCCGCCGCCCTCGTGCGGCCAGGTGCCGGCGATGGTGGCGAGGCAGGTCACCGCGTGCATATTGGCCGCGCCGTTGCGCGAGCGGGCGAACCCGTAGCCGAGGCGGATATAGCTGCGCTTCGTGCTGCCATAGAGCGCCGCGAACGCTTCGATCTGCGCGACCGGCAGGCCGGTGATGCCGGCAGCCCACTCCGGCCCGCGCGCGGCCAGATGCGCCTCCAGCGCTTCCGGGCAGTCGGCATGGGTGGCCATGTAGGCGCGATCGGCCCAACCGTCGCGGAAGGCGATGTGCATCAACGCGCAGGCCAGCGCCCCGTCGGTGCCGGGGCGCGGCATGATGTGCATGTCCGCCACCGCGGCGGTGCCCGAGCGATAGGGGTCCACCACCACCAGCTTCGCCCCGCGCTCCTTCCGCGCGCGCGTCACATGCGTCATCACGTTGACCTGGGTGGCGACCGGGTTGCCGCCCCAGATCACGATCAGATCGGATTTCGCCATCTCGCGCGGATCGGGGCCGCGGTAGCCGCCGACGCCGGCGAACCAGCCGGCCTCGCAGATCGAGGTGCAGATGGTCAGTTTCTGCCGCGAGTATTTCATCGCGTGGCGCAACCGGTTGATCCCGTCGCGCTGCAGCAGGCCCATGGTGCCGGCGTAGTAGAACGGCCAGACCGCCTCGGGTCCGTGGGTCGCGGCGATGTCGGTGAAGGCGCCGGCGGTGCGGTCCAGCGCCTCGTCCCAGGAGATTTCGCGGAACTGGCCCGATCCTTTCGGCCCGGTGCGCAGCAGCGGGCGGGTCAGCCGGTCGGGATGGTGGATGCGCTCGGCATAGCGCGAGACCTTCGCGCAGATCACGCCCTGCGTGTAGTCGTTGTCCGCCGCGCCGCGTACCGCGCCGATGCGGGCGCCGTCATGCACCTCCACCTCCAGCGCGCAGGTGGAGGGGCAGTCGTGCGGGCAGACGGAGGCGCGGATCGCGGCGGCCATCGGGGGATCAGCTCCGCCAGCCGGCGCGATGCTGCTCAGGATCACGGACGGTCATCGGTCTCTCCATTCGGGGACGGGAAACATCCGTCGCACCGGAGCCCCGGTCAACCGCGTTGCGCGCCGGCCGCGCCGGCGCGAAGGCGCGGGACCGGCGCCTTCACGTCTCCCGCCAGCGGGATAGAATGCCGTTCCCGGGGAGAAACGCGTCATGAAATTCGGCCTGCGCTACTGCAATACCGGCCGCTACACCGACCCGCGCGAAGCGGTCGCCCTGCTGCAAGCTGGGGAGGAAGCCGGGTTCGAATCCGCTTGGACGGTGGAACACGTGGTGGTCCCGCGCGACTACCAATCAGCCTACCCCTATTCCCCCACCGGGCGGATGCCCGGGCGCGAACCGGCGTTCAGCATCCCCGACCCGCTGATCTGGATGAGCTATGTCGCCGCCGCGACCACGCGCATCAAGCTCGCCACCGGCATCCTGATCCTGCCCGAGCACAACCCGGTGCTGTGCGCCAAGCAGGTGGCGACGCTCGATCACATGTCCGGCGGAAGGGTGATCCTGGGCATCGGCGTCGGCTGGCTACGCGAGGAGTTCGACGCGCTTGGCGTACCCTTCGCCGCCCGCGGCAGGCGGACCGAGGACTACATCGGCGCCATGCGCGCGCTGTGGGAGCAGGATGTGCCCAGCTACGCCGGGGAGTTCGTGCGCTTCGACGGCGCCTACATGCGGCCCAAGCCGGTGCGCGGCACGGTGCCGATCGTGATCGGCGGCCATTCGGAGGCCGCGGCCCGCCGCGCCGGGCGCCTCGCGCAGGGGTTTTTCCCCGCCCGCGGCGCACCGCCCGACTTGCTGGCCGCGCTGGGCGAGGCGGCGCGTGCCGCCGGCCGCGATCCGGCGGAGATCGAGATCACGGTCAGCGCCCCGGACGATCTGTCGCGCATCCCCGCGCTCGCCGCCGCCGGGATCGGGCGGGTCCTGGTGCCGGTGTCGGCCAACACCGGCGTGACCCGCCCCATCACCGGCCCCGAAGACCTGCTGGCCTGGCGCGACGTGATCGCCCGCTACGCGGAGTGACCGGGCGCGCCCGCCCGAGAGGTCAGGCGGTGCGGTTCAGCACCCCGGCCGAACCGGGGCTGACCGCCGAGGACTGCGTCTGGGCCGAGGCGGTCGGTTCCACCCCGTGATCCCCATCCCCGTCCGGCTTGGCGCCGCCCGCCTTGGCCCCATTGGCGGCGGCGGGCGGCGGGGCGTGCATGGCAATGCCTGCGGAAACAGCGCTGATCGAGCTCATGGAAGGGCGTTCCTGTGCTGTGAGTGCGACGTTTTGCCGCGGATGACCCGGCCGCTTGGCCGCGGTCCCGCATCATGAGACGGCGCTGGTTACCACTATGCTAACGCCGGGGCGGAGACGCTGCCTTATTCGCCCCATACCGGCGGGTCGATCGCCCCCACCTGGTCCGTGATCCGCCGATACGCTTCCGGCCGCCGGTGTTTGTCGAACGCGAAGATCGTCCTCCTCCCCAGCGCGCACATGCCAAAATCGCAATCGGCGGTGATCAGCTCGTCGTCCCATGTGCCCGCCTGGGCGATGATCTCGCCCTGCGGGTTGACGATGATCGAGTGGCCGAACAGCTCGCAGCCGTCTTCCGTGCCCGCCTTGGCGGTGGCCGCGGCGAAGCAGGCGTTCTGGTAGCACCCGGCCTGGATCGACAAATGAGAATGGAACACGCGCAGATGATGCGCCTCGAACCCGCCCGCTTCCTGGTTGATCGACGGGGTGTTGTAGCCCAGCGCCACCAGCTCCACGCTCTGCAGCCCCAGCACCCGCCAGGCCTCGGGCCAGCGGCGGTCGTTGCAGATCATCATCCCCATGTTCAGCCCGGACACCTCCCCCATCGGCGCGCGGATCACCGGGAAGCCGAGGTTGCCCACCTCGAAATAGCGCTTCTCCAGATGCTGCACCTTGCGGCGCGGATCGAACTCGGCATGGCCCGGCAGATGCACCTTGCGGTATTTCAGCAGGATCTCCCCGGCCGGGCTCACCAGGATCGAGGTGTTGAAATGGCGCCGGCGCACCACCCCGATGTCGTCCGCCTCCTCGGCGAGTTCGGCGTAGCCGAGGTGGAAGCCGATGCCGTAGCGGCGGGCGGCCTCGAACAGCGGGGCGGTTTCGTTCGACGGCATCGCCGGTTCGAACCAGGGATCGGCGTCCTCGATCCGCTCCAGGTAGTGGCGGGGGAAGAAAGTGGTCAACGCCAGTTCGGGGAACACCACGAATTCCACCCCGCGCCGGTGCGCGCGCTCCAGCAGGCGCACCATGCGCTGCACGGCGACGCCGCGCGGCTCGGCACGCTGGATCGGCCCCAACTGGGCGCAGGCGACGGTCAGACGGCGATCGGTCATTGCACGGGAACCCAACTCAACAGAGGGACGATACGGACCGAGACTTCAAGCCGTCGCGCGGCCCCGGTCAACCGCGTGACGTAGCGCACCGAGCCCGGCCGCGGCCCCGGCGGCAGGTCCGCGCCGCGCAGCCCGCCGAGATCGGCGGTACAAACGAAGCGGAACGCCAGCGGTCCGCCGGCGCGCACGCGGACCGCCTCCAGCCGCACCGTCGGCGGCAGATGATACCGCGCGACCAGCGCGTGCCGCACGATCGCCAGCACGCCCGCGTCGCGGCAGCCGGGCGGCACCACGGTGCGGCGCACGTGCACGACGACCGCCGCCGTGCCCGCGGCAACCACGAGCAGCCCGGCCAGCACGATCGCCCGCCGGCGCACGAACCTACCCCGACGAACGCGCCACGAAGCGCCCGCTGCCCGGCGTCGCCAGCACGCGCGTGCCGTCCCAGATCTCCCGCCCGCGGAGCACCGTGGACACGACTCGCGCGCGCATCCGCCGCCCGTGATAGGGCGACCACCGCAATTCCTCCCGATCGACGATCGCCGCCTCATCGAACACGAAATCGCCGCGTTCCAGCACCGTCAGATCGCAGTCCGATCCCACCCGCAGCGCGCCCTTCCTCGGCCACAGCCCGTGCAGCTTCGCGGTCCGCTCGGCGCAGTAGGTCGCCATCAGCGTCGGCGACAGGCCGCGTTCGTCAAGCAGCGTGTACATCAGCGGCGCGAAGCTCTGCATCCCGGTCAGCCCGGCGCCGCAGGCGAAAATGTCGGGATCGGTCTTGCGCGCAAGCGGCCAGGGTGCGTGGTCAGTGGAGACATAGGCGACGCGATCCGCCAGCAGCGCCTCCCACATGCGCGGGATCTCGGCGGCGGCGCGGAACGGCGGGTTGCACTTGCCCTTGCCGGCGAGGCGAACCAGGTCGTCCTCGGTCATGCAAAGATAATGGATGCAGGCCTCCCCGGTCGCCTGCCCGCCCATCGCGCGGAACGCGGCGGCGATGTCGAAGCCGCGCGCGATCGAGGAATGGGCGATGTGGACATGCGCGCCGGTGGCCAGGCCGAGTTCGAAGATCTCCAGATCCGCCATGCTCTCGGCGAGCGGCGGGCGGGTGCGGGCATGCATGATCGGGTCGGTGCGGCCCGCGGCGCGCGCCTCGGCGGTCAGCTGCTCGACAAGTTCCTGGTCCTCGTTATGGATCGCCACCGGCAGCCCGGTCTTGGCGATCGCGGCGAAGGCGTCCCGCATGGTCTGGTGGTCGATGCGCGGGAAGCGCACCGCGTCGTATTCGTAGGTCGAGAGCTTGAACGCCGAGATGCCGGCGGCGGCGAGCTCCGGGATCGCGCCGACGCCGCCCTGCTTGGTGATGGTGCCGTACAACGCCATGTCCACATGCGCGGTGCGGGTCACCCAGCCGATCTTGTCGGCGAGCTTGCCCGCGTCCGTCACCGGCAGCGGCACGTCGTAGGGCATGTCGCAACAGGTGGTAACGCCGCCGGCGGCGGCACTGCGCGTCGCACCCTCGATGCCGGGCCAGCCGAGCGCCGAGGAGGTGTGCATGTGCCCATCGACCAGGCCGGGCAGGATCAGCCGCCCGGAATGATCGACGGTTTCCGCCGCCGGGGGCGGCTCGCCCTGGCCGATCGCGGCGATGGTTTCCCCGCGCACCGCCACATAGCCGCGCCGCAGGATGGTGTCGGTGGTGACCACGTCGCCCAGGATCACCCGATCGAAGGGGGCTGACACTTATATAATACTCCCGCTGCCCGTCCGCGCCGGCTTGCCGCGGAACCGGCACGACCTTACGAAGGCCGGACGAGAGCGTCCACCGGAGAGAACCGCCATGAAGCTGCACGAGGTCCGCGTCCATCCTTCCAAGGCGGCGCTGCCGCGGGAACAACAGCTGGCCTGGAAGATCGCCGCCGTCGCCGCCGACAAGGTCGCGGTCGAACGCGACGTGACGGCGATGATCGTCAACCGCCTGATCGACAACGCCGCGGTGGCGATCGCCTCGGTCAACCGTTCCTCCGCGGTGGCCGCGCGCGGCGCCGCGCTCGGACATGCGCGCCGCGACGGCGCGACGCTGTTCGGCGCCCCGGCGCGGGTGCGCGTCAGTCCGGAATGGGCGGCCTGGGCGAACGGCACGGCGGTGCGCGAGCTCGACATGCACGACACTTTCCTCGCCGCCGATTATTCGCATCCGGGCGACAACATCCCGCCGATCCTGGCGGTGGCGCAGACGGCGGAACGCTCGGGGCGGGACCTGATCCGCGGCATCGCCACCGGCTACGAGATCCAGATCGACCTCGTGCGCTCCATCTGCCTGCACAAGCACAAGATCGACCACATCGCGCATCTGTGCCCGGCGCAGGCCGCCGGCATCGGCACGCTGCTGCGCCTGCCCGCCGAGACCATCTACCAGGCGGTGCAGCAGGCGGTGCACGTCAGCTTCACCACGCGGCAGTCGCGCAAGGGCGAGATCAGCTCCTGGAAGGCGTTCGCCCCCGCGCATGCCGGCAAGCTGGCGATCGAGGCGGTCGATCGCGCGATGCGCGGCGAAGGCGCGCCGAGCCCGACCTACGAAGGCGAGGACAGCGTGATCGCCTGGATGCTGGACGGTCCCGACGCCGCCTACCAGGTGCCGCTGCCGGAAGCCGGTGAGGCCAAGCGCGCCATCCTGGCGAGCTACACCAAGGAGCACAGCGCCGAATACCAGTCCCAGGCGCTGATCGATCTGGCGTTCCGCATGCGCGAGAAGATCGCCGACCTCGAACAGGTGGCGAAGATCGTCATCCACACCAGCCACCACACCCACTACGTGATCGGCACCGGCGCGAACGACCCGCAGAAGATGGACCCGAAGGCGAGCCGGGAGACGCTCGACCACTCGATCATGTACATCTTCGCGGTGGCGCTGCAGGACGGGCGCTGGCATCACGTGGACAGCTATGCGCCGCGGCGCGCCGCACGCGCCGACACGGTGCGGCTGTGGCATAAGATCGAAACCCGGGAAGACCCGGAATGGACCCGGCGCTACCACGAGACCGATCCCGACAAGCTCGCCTTCGGCGGGCGCGTGGAGATCGTCATGGCCGACGGCAGCACGCTGACCGACGAACTCGCGCTGGCCAACGCGCACCCGAACGGCGCCCGTCCGTTCGGCCGCGACGACTACATCCGCAAGTTCCTCACCATGACCGACGGGCTGATCTCGGCGCGCGAGTCGAACCGCTTCCTGGAGACGGTACAGGACCTGGCGCGCCTGCCGGCGGGCGAGCTGGTCAGCCTGAACGTGGCGCTGCCGGCCGCCCACCTTGCCGTCGGCAAGCCCGGCATCTTCTGAAACGGAGCGAAGCACCATGAGCGAGACCACCACGACCCCGAAGGCCGGCGCCAACCGGCCGAAGAAGTCCGTCGCCCTGTCCGGCGTGACCGCCGGCAACACCGCGCTCTGCACCGTCGGGCGCACGGGCAACGACCTGCACTACCGCGGCTACGACATCCTCGATATCGCCGAGGCGGCGGAGTTCGAGGAGATCGCCCACCTGCTGATCCACGGCAGCCTGCCGAACGCCGCCGAGCTGCGCGCCTACAAGGGCAAGCTGCGCGCCCTGCGCGGCTTGCCCGAAGCGGTGAAGCAGGCGCTGGAAACCCTGCCGGCGGCGGCGCATCCGATGGACGTGATGCGCACCGGCGTCTCCGCGCTGGGCTGCGTGCTGCCGGAGAAGGACGACCACAACCACCCCGGCGCGCGCGACATCGCCGACAAGCTGATCGCCTCGCTCGGCTCCATGCTGCTCTACTGGTTCCACTATGCCCACAACGGCCGGGCAATCGACGTCGAGACCGACGACGAGACCATCGGCGGGCATTTCCTGCACCTGCTGCACGGCGCCCCGCCCTCCGCGCTGTGGGTGCGGGCGATGCACACCTCGCTCAATCTCTATGCCGAGCACGAGTTCAACGCCTCCACCTTCGCCTGCCGGGTGGTGGCGGGCACGGGATCGGACATGCATTCGGCGATCGTCGCGGGCATCGGCGCGCTGCGCGGGCCGAAGCACGGCGGCGCGAACGAGGTCGCGTTCGAGATCCAGAAGCGCTACGACACGCCCGACGAGGCGGAAGCGGACATCCGCAAGCGGGTCGAGGCCAAGGAAGTCGTGATCGGCTTCGGCCATCCGGTCTATACGATCGCCGACCCGCGCAACCGCATCATCAAGGAAGTTGCCCGCCGGCTGTCGGCCGAGGCCGGATCCATGAAGATGTTCTCCATCGCCGAGCGGATCGAGGCGGTGATGGGGGACGCGAAGAAGATGTTCGCCAATCTCGATTGGTACAGCGCGGTCAGCTACCACATGCTGGGTGTGCCGACCGCGATGTTCACGCCGCTGTTCGTGATCTCGCGCACCACCGGCTGGGCCGCGCATGTGATCGAGCAGCGCATGGACGGCAAGATCATCCGTCCGACCGCGAACTACACCGGCCCCGAGGATCTGCGTTTCGTCCCCCTCGCCGCGCGCGGCTGACCGCGCGCGCATCGGCGCCTGCCAGGCCGCCGCGGCAGCGATGCCGCGGCGGTTCTGCGTACACGCTGCCGCGCGCGTCGCCCCGTTCCGGTCGCGAATATCGCCGCGCACACACGGAATCGCGCGTCATCTGCGGTAGCGCCGTCACGCATCGCAGTTTTTTTCGCCGCGCCGTGATGAAACGGTTGCTTTTTATTGACAGAGCGGCGGCAGACGCGGAATAGCTGGAGTCGCATGTACGCGCGCTCGATTCGCGTCGTCATCCTGACTGATCGGCTGCGGCATGCGCGAACGAAAGGACGGTCCATGGACCGCGGCCTCGACTTGGCGAAAGCACACCAAGCCTCCCCAGCCGATCACTCGCTGGGCGTAACGGCTTGCCGGAACCAGAGTGCCGCGTCGTCATGGCGCACGGAAAGAAGCGTGTTCCGCGCTGGATTTGTCGCCCCCTCGTCCGGGTTTGCGCCGTTCTCGTCGCACCCGGAAGCAGCGGTCGATACGGTCGCCGGCCCGATGCAACCGTCCCTGTCGCGCGGCGGTGTCGCGCGGGCGGGATGGTCGCGGTACGCACCGCACCGGCGGCCGGGCGGCTCGCCGCACGACCCAAGTCGCACCCCAACAAGCAACACCCACCCAACAAGGAGTTCCTTCAGGTGAGTACCGAGGACAGCAGCACGGAAAAGACCCGCGCCCAGCCGATGGCGATGCGCGCAGGCGCGCGCAAGACAGCAGGACGCAAGCCGGCGGCAAAGAAAGCCGCCGGGCGCAAGGCCGGCGCGAAGAAAGCCGCCGCCCCGCGTAAGGCGGCGGCAAAGAAAGCCGCCCCGCGCAAGACGGCGGCGAAGAAGGCCGCTGCCGGCACCCGCAAGGCCGCCGGCCGCAAGACCACGGCGAAGAAGGCCGCCGGCACGCGCAAGACAGGGGCGAAGAAGGCCGCTGCCGGCGCGCGCAAGACCGCCGCGCGCAAGACGACGGCCAAGAAGGCCGCCGGCACGCGCAAGGCCGCGGCCAAGAAAGCCGCAAGCCCGCGCAAGGCAGGCGCGAAGAAAGCCGCCGGCGCGCGCAAGACCGCTGCCCGCAAGACCGCGGCGCCGCGCAAGGCGGCCGTGCGCCGCCCGCGCAAGGCCGCGGCCATGGAATCGCAGGGGACCCCAACCCCGGAGCAGAACTCGTCCGAGCAGACGAGCTGACGCCCGACACCTCTGCGTACTCGAAAGGGCGCCTCACGGCGCCCTTTTTTATTGCCGGCCCGTGCCGCAGGCGACGACCGCGATGCCCCCCGCCCGAAATACCGGAACAGCAGCTATCTCGGGCGGGTGGTATCAGCCGAACGTCGCCAGCAGATCCGCTACCTGCGCCCCGGTCAGCAGCCGCGGCGACGCGCCGCGCAGCAGCAGCGCGAGCTTCGCCGCTTCCTCCAACTCCTCGGCGGCATACACCGCGTCGGTCAGCGTGCGGCCCGAAACCACCGGCCCGTGATTGGCCAGCAGCACCGCGCGCGCATCCGCCGCCGCGGCGGCGATCGCCGGCTCCATCGCCGGATCGCCCGGCCGGTAATACGGCACCAGGGGCATCCGCCGGCCGACGCGCATGACGAAATAGGGCGTCAGCGGCGGGATCGGATTGTCGGCATCCGCGTCCGCCAGGCACGCCACCGCGGTCGCCATGGTCGAATGCAGATGCACCACCGCGCCCGCCTCCGCCCGCGCGGTATAGAAGGCGCGGTGCATGAACACCTCCTTGGACGGCTTGTCGCCGCCGATATGGGCGAACGCGGCGTCCAGGCGGGAGATGCGCGCCGCCTCCAACCGGCCGAGGCAGGAATTGGTCGGCGTGATCAGATAGCCGCCGTCCTCCAGCCGCACGCTGATGTTGCCCGCCGATCCCACCGAGAATCCGCGGGCGTACAGACTGCCGGCCAGGCTCACCAGCAGCGCGCGGGTCTCCGCTTCGGTCATGCCAGCACCTCGAAGGCCTTGAGGAAGAAATCGCGCGCGCCGAAATTGCCCGACTTCAGCGCCAGCAGCAGCGGCGCCGCGCCGCCCTCGGCAAAGGTCCAGGGCACGCCGGGATCGATCTCCGCGCCGATGCGCAAGGACCGCACGCCCAGCCGGCGCACCACCGCACCCGAGGTCTCCCCGCCGGCCACCACCAGCCGGCGCACGCCGCGCGCCACCAACCCCTCGGCGATCGCGGCCAGCGCCTCCTCGATCAGCGCACCCGCCGCATCGCGCCCCAGTTTCGCCTGCAACGCCGCCACCTTGTCGGGCGGGGCGGAGGCGGCGATCACCACCGGCTCCGCGCCCAGTCTGTCGGCCGCCCAGGCCAGCGCCTGCGCCGCCAGCGCCGCGGCATCCGGGGTCGCCAGCGGATCGAGCTCGCAGACCGGCACGTTCTCGCGCGCGATCGCGATCTGCCCGAGCGTCGCGCGCGAGCACGAGCCCGCCAGCACCGCCGCCGCACCGGCCACCTGCGGCAGCGCGCCCGGATCGTCGCGCTCCGGCAGCAAACCGGCGCGGCGAAAATTCTCGCCGAGCCCCATCGCCACGCCGGAGCCGCCGGTGATCAGCGCATGCGCGGCCGCCGCCTCGCCGATCGCCATCAAATGGCGGTCATCGACCGCATCGACGATCGCGTAGCGCCGCCCCTGCTCCTTCAGCACGGTCATCGCCCGGCGGATCGCCTGCGCCCCCTGCTCCACCGTCGCATAGGGCACCAGACCCACGGTGCCGTCGGTCTGCCGGCCCAGCACGCGCACCAAGTTGGCGTCCGTCATCGGCGTCAGCGGATGGTGCTCCATGCCGCTCTCGTTCAGCAGCACGGCGCCGACGAACAGATGGCCCTGGAACACGCTGCGCGCATTGGCGGGAAACGCCGGACAGGCCAGGGCGAAGCCGCAGCCGAGCGCCGCGATCAGCGCATCCGCCACCGGGCCGATATTGCCCTCCGGCGTGCTGTCGAAAGTGGAGCAATACTTGAAGAAGAACTGCCGCGCCCCGGCCGCACGCAGCCATTGCAACGCGGCGAGGCTTTCCGCCACCGCCTCCGCCGCCGGCACGGTGCGCGACTTGAGCGCGACCACCACCGCATCCGCGTCCGGCACTGTTTCCCCTGGCGCGGGCACGCCGATGCGCTGCACCGTGCGCAGGCCGCCGCGCACCAGCATGGAAGCGAGATCGGTCGCTCCGGTGAAATCGTCGGCGATGGCGCCGAGCAGCATGAAGGCCTCCCGTGGGAATGGGCGCGCAGCATGCCGCGATCGCCCCACGGAAGGAATGGGGCGAGGGAATCAACCCCACCCCATTTCCGCCGGGGTGGCGAGGTTGCGGTGCGGTGCGGCCCGTATAGAGTGCCTCCTATGCATGGCTCGCATCCCTCCCCGCCCCGGCTCAGCACCGTCGAAATGCTGGCCCGGCTGATCGGGTTCGACACCACCAGCCGCCATTCCAACCTGGCGCTGATCGACTTCATCCGCGGCTGGCTCGATGCGCACGCCGTCCCGTATCGCGTCAGCCACGACGCGACCGGCGGCAAGGCCAACCTGCACGCCGTCATCGGCCCGGTGGGACCGGGCGGCATCGCGCTGTCGGGCCATGTCGATACGGTTCCGGTGGACGGCCAGGCCTGGAGCAGCGATCCCTTCGTGCTGCGCCGCCAGGACGGCAAGCTCTATGCCCGCGGCGCCTGCGACATGAAGGGTTTCGTGGCCGCCTGCCTGAGCGCGGTGCCGGATCTGCAGGCCCGCAAGCTGGTCCGCCCGGTGCACCTGTTCATCACCTGCGACGAGGAGGTGGGCTGCTTCGGCGCGCAGCGGCTGATCGAGGACCTCGCGCAATCCGGCCTCAAGCCCGCGCTCTGCGTGGTGGGCGAGCCGTCGATGATGAAGCCGATCCTGGCGCACAAGGGCAAGCTCGATCTGCGCGTGCGGGTGCGCGGCCGGCCCGGCCATTCGAGCGAGCCGGATAAGGGCGTCAACGCGGTGTTCGCCGCTGCCGAGGCGATCACCCATATCGCTGCGGAAGCCCGCCGCATCGCCCGCGAAGGACCGTTCGAGGACGGATTCGATCCGCCGCACACCACCGTCCATGTCGGTACCGTCAGCGGCGGGACGATCCTCAACATCATCCCAGAGCACGCGGAATTCGTGATGGAGTGGCGGGCGATCCCGGGCGACGACGTGCGCGCGCGGCTCGCCGCGCTGCGCGCCCATGTCGCCGCGACGATCGAACCGGCGATGCACGCGGTCGATCCCGGGACCGGCTTCAGCTACGAGGTGCTCGTCGACATGCCGGGGATGGCGCTGCCGGCGGACCACGAACTCGCCACGCTGGTGAAGCACCTGACCGGATCGAACAGCGCCGGCAAGGTCAGCTACGGCACCGAGGGCGGCTACTATCAGGAAGCCGGCATCCCGACGATCATCTGCGGACCGGGCGACATCGCGCAGGCGCACAAGCCGGACGAATTCGTCACCGTGGCGCAACTCGACGCCTGCGAGGCTTTCATTCGCAGGCTGGTCGATCGTCTGGCGACGTAGCCGATGCCCGCCGGTCCGCCGCTGCCGTCCTTCGCGGTCCGGCTGGCGCCGCCCGACCTCTCGCGCTGGCGGGACGGCAATACCGGCATTCCGGGCTTCACCACGCTGAACGGCCCCAAGCCGGGACCGCATGTCGCGCTGCTGGCGCTGTCGCACGGCAACGAGCTCGCCGGCCCCATCGCGCTCGACCGGTTGCTGCGGGCGGGACCGACCCCGACGCGCGGGCGGCTGACGTTCGGCTTCGTGAACCTCACCGCCTTCGACCGCTTCGATCCGCGCCAGCCGACGCTGTCGCGCTTCGTGGACGAGGACATCAACCGCGTCTGGGACGAGGAGACGCTCGACGGGCCGCGGCACTCGATCGAGCTCGACCGCGCGCGCGAAATCCGACCGCTGATCGATACCGTCGATGTGCTGCTC
>JAJZVS010000011.1 GCA_021845555.1 Pseudomonadota bacterium | reverse complement strand
ACCGAGGGCAACGCCGCCGAGCAGGAAAAGCCAACCGATGCCGGCGTTGAACCCGGCGACCACTGGATAGGGCAGGAACCGCGCGACTGCCCCCAGGCGATAGCGGCCGAGCAACCAGAAAGCCGCCCCGGCGAGAAAGCTGGCCACGCCCGAAACGACGGCCACCAGACGCGCCGCCGCCACCGGATCGCTGGCCAATGTCGCGGCCCCGACTGCCCCCGGGAACAGCGCGGGCGGGATCAGGGCATACACCACGCCGGTGCTGGCGAGTGCGGCCCCGAGTACCGCCGGATTCTCGGTCAGCGCGGACACCGCGACGATGCTGACACCGGCGCCCATCAGCACGGCGCTCAGGCCGACCAGGAAGGCAGGTGCCAACGGGCCCGAGTAGATCAGACCCGCCAGGGCCATGGTCTTGACGATGTTGACGAAACCGACAACCACGCCGGCTACGATCGCCGGAAGTGCCCGCCTCGCGTTCGCCCCCCGCATGGGAACCCCTTTCTGGTGAGCCACTGACAAAACGCTGCGGCGCCGGTGCGGGAAGTTCCTTCGCAATACGCAACCCTGGGTAGAATTCCGGTCGTTCGCCGGGTTTCCGGCACCGCCACCCGGACGCTACGTGACCAGACGCAGCAGTTGCAGCGCGGTGGGGCTGGGCATCCCGAACATCAGGCGGCACATGACTTTCGCCGAAATTCCCCCGATGACCGGCCCATCCGGTCATCGGGCAGGCACGCTACGCGCGATCTGACGGGTCTTGCAACGGGGAAAGTCCCGGCAGGACGCCCGCGGCCAGCGCCATCGGTCGGTGATTGCTGTCTGACCGGAGATTCGGCCGTGGGTCGTAGACCAGCTGGAGCCGCACCGCGTTGGCGGCAAATCGGTGACAGGACGGGCGCATCCAGGTGACCGCGTTCTTGCCCTCCGTGACATGCTGCTCCGCCGTGCCGCGCTGATTGTAGAACAGCGTCACCCGTCCCGGCGGCCAGGTCATGTTGGTCACAATGAACCCGGCGCGGGAATGCCATTCGCCGGGGCGCCAACCGACCTTGGCCACCACCCCGCGGGGCTTGCTCCATGACGCGGGATGATAGCTGAAGCTGGCATGGTAGCGGCGGACACCATGCGGCGGTCGCCCCATGGTACGCTTCTTCACCCGCCGGGGCGCACCCGCGCGGCCGGGTGCGTGTCCGGCAGACGGGCGTGCCCCGGCCCGGTCAGTTTCTCGCGCAACGTGCCGGGCGCGTAGTCGGTCTTGAAGGCGCCGCGGCGTTGCAACTCCGGCACCACCAGATCGACGAAATCGACGAAGGTTCCGGGCGTGACGACATAGGCCAGGTTGAACCCGTCCACATCCGTCTCCGCCACCCAGGATTGCAGCGCGTCTGCCACTTCCGTCGGCGACCCGACGATCACCGGACTGCGCCCGCCGATCGCGGCGTGCGCGCCGATCTGCCGCGGCGTCCAGCTGCGCCCCGGATCGGCGATGGTGAAGGCCTCCAGCGCCGAGGTCATCGCGTCGTGTTCGCCGTAGCGGATCGGCTGATCCGGCGGCAGCTTGGAGAAGTCGATGCCGGTCCAGCCGGACATCAGCGTCAGGCCGCCCTGCTCGCTCGCATGGGCGCGGTACTCGGCATACTTGTCGCGCGCCGCCTCCGGCGTGGTGTCGGTGATCACCGTCATCATGGTGAAGATCGTGATTGCGCGCGGGTCGCGCCCGGCGGCGGCGGCGCGGCGGCGGATGTCGGCGACGATCGGCGCGATCACCTGCTTCGACGGGCCGTTGATGAACACGCACTCGGCATGATCGGCGGCGAACTGCCGCCCGCGCGTGGAGGCGCCGGCCTGGAACAGCACCGGCGTGCGCTGCGGCGAGGGTTCGGCCAGATGGATCGCCGACAGCTGGAAATACGGCCCGTCATGCGTCACGCGGTGGATGCGGTCGGGATCGGCGAAGCGGCCGGTGGCGCGGTCGCGCAGCACGGCGCCGTCTTCCCAGCTGCCCTCCCACAGCTTGTAGACCACCTGCATGTAGTCCTCGGCGATCTCGTAGCGCGTGTCGTGGCCCTGCTGGCGGGCCATGCCCATGCCCTTGGCGGCGCTGTTCAGATAGCCGGTGACGATGTTCCAGCCGATCCGCCCGCGCGTCAGGTGATCGAGCGTGCTCATCCGCCGGGCGAACGGATACGGGTGCTCGTAGGACAGCGTGGCGGTGACGCCGAAGCCCAGATGCTCGGTCACCATCGCCATCGCCGGGACCAGCATCATCGGATCGTTCACCGGCACCTGCACCGCGCCTTCCAGCGCCGCGCGCGGGGAGTGCTGATAGACGTCGTAGATTCCGAGCACGTCGGCGAGGAAGATCGCGTCGAACTTGCCGCGCTCCAGCGTGCGCGCCAGATCGGTCCAGTATTCCAGCGTGTTGTAGGTGTCGGCGCGGTCGGCGGGGTGCGTCCACAGGCCGGGGGACTGGTGCACCACGCAGTTCATGTCGAACGCGTTCAGGCGGATCTGGCGGGTCATGGCGGGCGCGGCAAGCCTATACGGTGAACTGCTCGGCAATGATGCGTTCGGACAACCCCTGGTCGGGGTCGAACAGCACGGTGGCGCTGATACTCCGGTCCTCGCTGACCGCGACCGAGACCACGTCGCGCACTTCGTAGGAATCCGCCACCGCCGCGACCGGGCGCTTCTCGGGTTCCAGGATCTCGAACAGCACGTCCGCGGTGGACGGCAGCAGCGCGCCGCGCCAGCGCCGCGGGCGGAAGGCGCTGATCGGCGTCATCGGCAGCAGATTGGCCGACAGCGGCACGATCGGCCCATGTGCCGACAGGTTGTAGGCGGTCGAGCCGGCCGGGGTGGACACCAGCACGCCGTCGCAGATCAGTTCGGACAGGCGCACCGTGCCGTCGATCGTGATGCGGAGTTTGGCCGTCTGATGCAGCTGGCGCAGCAGGCTGACTTCGTTCAGCGCCAGCGCTTCCTCGACCGCGCCGGTGGCGGTGATCGCGTGCATGCGCAGCGGGTGCAGCACGGCTTCCTGCGCGGCGTCCAGCCGTTCGATCAGCGCGTCCTCCCGGAACGGGTTCATCAGGAAGCCGACCGAGCCGCAGTTCATCCCGTACACCGGCGTGGCGCGGCCGAGGACCCGGTGCAGGGTTTCCAGCATGAACCCGTCGCCGCCGAGCGCCACCACCACCTCCGCCTGGTCGAAGGCGCAGGAGCCGTAGGTGGCGAGCAGGCGGGCGGCGGCTTCGCCGGCGATTTCGGTGGCGGCGGCGGCGAAGGCGATCCGGCCTGGGGTGATCGTGCGACGGCGCGCCCCGGCGGCGGTCGGGGGCGGTGTCACTCCGCCGTCCGTGGCGTCAGCCGCCGGTGCGTCTCGACCGGCATGTCGCGGCGCACCCGCGCGGTGATCGCGGGCTCGATGCGCGCGGTGGCCCAGCCGGTGCCGTCCGAGACCTGCGCGACCACCTGGCCCCAGGGGTCGCAGACCAGCGAGTGGCCGTAGGTGAAGCGCGGCTCCCCGCGCGAGCCTTCCAGATGCTTGCCCCAGGTGGCGGCAGCGGCGAACCAGCACTGGGTTTCGATCGCGCGGGCGCGCAACAGCGGCTCCCAATGGTCCTTGCCGGTCTGCAAGGTGAAGGCCGAGGGCAGCATGATGAGCTCCGCCCCGGCGCGGCGTAGCGCGGCGAACAGTTCGGGGAAGCGCAGGTCGTAGCAGATCGCCGCGCCCACGGTGATCCCGCCGGCGTCGTAGGTCACGATCTCGTCGCCGGCGCCGTAGGTGCTGCTTTCGCGGAAGCCGGTGCCGTCGGGGGTGGTGATGTCGAACAGGTGGATCTTGCGGTAGCGGGCGATCTCCCGCCCGTCGGGGTCGAACACCACGGTGGTGTTGAACAGTCTGTCCCCACCGCGCTCCTGGATCGACCCGCCATGGACATGGAGGCGCGCGCCGCGGGCGGCCTCGCGCAGGAATTCATAGGCCGGGCCGCCGGGGGCGTTGGAGCCTTTGGCCGGCAGGTCCTCGGCCTGGGCGAACTTGCCGTCGCGCGCGCCGCCGAGGCAGGACCAGACTTCGGGCAGAGAGACGATGTCGGGCCGGTCGGCGGCGACCGCCTGCTCGATCAGCCGGCGCGCCTGGGCGATGTTCTCCGCCTTGTCGGCGCCGGGGTTCATCTGCACCACGCTCACGCGCATCGTCGCTGCTCCGGATCAGGGGCCACAGGGCTGGGGCCACGGGATGGGGGCCACAAGAGCCGAAGCGGCGAGGGCGTGCAAGCCGCGGCGGCGCCCGCGCGGCGCCGCTGGCGTGCGGCTGCGGTCGGGCCGCCGGTTCCGCCGGTTCCGCTGCCTAGTGCTTGCGCACGACCCGATGCAGCACCACGTGGCGCAGCACGACGTGATGCACCGGCGTGTGATGCGCCACCCAGCGCGGGTGATAGGGCGTATGCACGGCGGCGCGGTGCACGAAGGACGTGTGCAGCGTGTGGCCGAGCTTCAGCGGCCAGTGCGGCGGCGCCGGCAGCGGGCCGGGCAGGGCGGCGACTTCGCGGAAGCGGGCGTGCAGCGGGCGCAGGTCGCTCGGCGCCGGGTTCACCGCCGGCAGCGGCGACGCGGCGCGGCGCGACGCCATCAGGGTACCGGTGTCGGCGCGGTCGTAGATGAAGCCGTGGGTCGGATAGACCGAACCGAACCGCCCGTCGCCGATCGAGACTCGCACCGCGGTCCAGTCGTTGTTGTCGGACACGTCGATCACCGGCACGCCGCGGGTGATGCGCCCGCCGGGACCCCAGTTGGCCTGGTCCACCTCGATCTCGCGCCGGTTGATCACCCGGCTGACCACCGCGACATGGCCAAGGCGCATGCGGGTATTGGCGCGGAAGGCGAGCACGCTGCCCGGCACCGGCGCCTGGCCGCGGGCATAGACGCCGGCGGCGTTGTGCCACCACTGATAGGCGTTGCCGGCGATATCGATCCCGGAATCGGCGCGGGCGAACGGCACGCAGGAAATGCCGTGCCACGCCTGCATCGCCCGCCGCGGCGCGACGTGGCGATAGAGCGGGCGGCGATAGAACGGATGGACCACCCGGGCGATCCGCTCGATCCGGCCGCGGGCGGCGCCGTGGGCGAGGATGCGGCGCCGTGCCGCGACGCGGCGGACCGCCGGAGCGCGCACCGGGGCATGCCGCACCGCGACGTGCCGCACCTCGATATGCCGGGCCGGGGTGTTTCGCAGCACGATGTGCTGAATCGGGTGCCGCGCGATGTTGGCCACCCGCCGAAGCTTACCAGCCGGCGCCGGATGAGCGGGGACGCGGCGGACCGTGCGATGCGTGGCGTGCGGCAGGACCGCGGCGAGCGACGGCATCGCAAGGGCGATCAAGCCGGCCAGAGCGAGAAAACCCGTCTTCAGCAGGGACACGCAAACAAATCCCCGGCCCTGTCCTGCCCGCACCGTCATCCGTTTGGATCCCCATCCGTGCCCCAGACAAGAGTTGCGGTAGCCGCAGCCCTGCGTGCGTGGCAACCCTAAATTCGTTGGAGTGTGACCAAAACGACGCAGTTTTTACCGATCAGGCTGTGGATAAAGCCGGTTGCGGGGAAAGACATCCTAATGCAACCCGAGGTGGCAGGAGGACGCCCCCTCGGATTGCCCCCATTGGCGCGGGCCGACCGCCGGGGGCCTGCCCCCTTGGCGTGTCCCCCTCGGCGTCTCCCCTGGGGCGGCCGCGCCAAAGGGGGCGGGGGATCACTTGCAGGCGGTGATCATGATCTCGACCAGCAGCTTCGGATCGGCGAGTTCCGCCTGCACGCAGGCGCGGACCGGCGCCATGCCCTCGGGCAGCCAGGCGCTCCAGAGCTCGTTCATCGCCGGACGGTCGCTGATATGCTTCAGCCAGATCTGCGCCTGCAGCAGCCGCGTCTTGTCGGTGCCGTGGGTCTCCAGCATGGCGTCGATCTGCGCCAGCACCTCGGCGGTCTGGCCCTTGATGTCCTTGCCGGTGTCCTGGGCGGTGATGCCCGGGAGATAGACGAAGCCGTGGTGCTCCACCGCCTTGGCGAGAATCTTGCCGGGTTCGGTCCGAATGATGCGGCTCATGCGCGCGTCTCCCTCGTGTTGATACGGGAGGCTTGTAGGGTGGGGCGGCGGCGGCCGGCAAGCCGGACCGGCTTACGGGCGGGCGGTGCCGCCGGGGCCGGTGCCGCGGTTGCGCACGCAGTTATCGATCTGCCGCTCCTGCTCGTAGCGGTCGGACAGCCCCTCGGTCGGGCCGCGCAGCAGCCCGGTCCCGGAATAGGGCGAGGCGCCCTCGTGGATACTGTAGATCTCGGCGCGATGCCGGATCTCGTAGGTGGTCTGCGCCTGGGCCCGGCAGGCGGCGATGGTGTCGCGATCGGTGACCGACAGCGGCGCGGACGGGGCGGCGCATCCGGCGAGCAGCGCCAGCAGCGGCAGGGAGAGGGCGGCGCGTCTCATGCGCGGCCTCCGTGTGGCAGGGCCGGGGGACCGGGGACACCCAGCCGGGCGCGCACCAGCGCCTCGTCCAGCCGGGCCTCGGCGGTCAGCGGCAGGCTGGCGGCGACGCGCAGCAGGCGCGGATCGATCTCCGCCCCGTCGCGCGCCAGCCGGCAGAGCGCCGCGGTCCAGGGCGCCCGCGCCAGCAGATCGACCAGCGCCAGCAGCCGCAAGCAGAGCGCCATGCCGTACCAGGTGCCGAGCCCGACCAGCCGGTCCACCGCGCCGGCCCAGCAGCAGGCATCGGGGTCCGCCAGGGCGAGGTCGGTGGTGCCGCCGTCCGGCCGGTGGAAGCGGATGCCGCGCGCGCCGTCCCAGCGCTGCCCGATCGCCGCGCCGCGGGCGGCGTGCCAGGCGCGGTCCAGATCGTGGCCGCGCACCGCCGGCAGCGCCTCGGGCGGGCCGTCGAGCAGATAGGTCAGCGCCCCGGCCTCCGTGCGCGCGACCCGCACGGGGCCGGTGCCGGCACGGTCCGGAGCGGCATCGGAGGACTCGGCGGGGCCGTGCGCGGGGGCTTGCATGCCCCGGAAGATGGACCGCCGACGGGCCGCGCGCCAGGGGCGGACCGCACGGAAGGGGTCCGGGCGAACCGGGGCCGGGCGAACCGGGGCCGGGCGAACCGCGGCGGGCTGGGCGCCGCTCACGCCAGCCAGGCCGGCACCGGCAGGTTCTTGCCGCGCAGGAACTCCGGGTTGAACAGCTTGGACTGGTAGCGCGCCCCGCCGTCGCACAGGATCGTCGCCACGGTATGGCCCGGCCCCAGCGCCTTCGCCACGCGGATCGCCGCGGCGATGTTGATCCCCGAGGAGGTGCCGACCGACAGGCCCTCGTGGATCAGCACGCCGTAGATCTGTTCCAGGGCCTCGGCATCGGGGATCTTCTCCGCGTCGTCGATCGGCGCGCCTTCGAGATTCGCGGGCACGCGGGACTGGCCGATCCCCTCGGTGATCGAACTGCCGACGATTTTCATTTCCTGGCCCTTCACCCATTCGTAGAGGGCGCTGCCCTCCGGGTCCGCCAGCACGATGCGCACGCCGGGCTTGCGCGCCTTCAGCGCCATCGCCACCCCGGCGAGCGTGCCGCCGCTGCCGCTGGCACAGGTGAAGGCGTCGATCGCGCCGCCGGTCTGCTCCCAGATCTCCGCCCCGGTGCCGGTACGGTGGCCCTCCCGGTTCGCCAGGTTGTCGAACTGGTTGGCCCAGATCACGCTGCCGCCCCTGGGTTCCTCCGCCGCCGCCATCTCCTCGGCCAGGCGGCGGGAGACGTGCACGTAGTTGCCCGGATCGCGGTACGGCTTGGCCGGCACCAGCCGCAGGTCGGCGCCGATCATGCGTAGGAAGTCGATCTTCTCCTTCGACTGCGTCTCCGGCATCACGATCACGCTGCGGTAGCCGCGGGCGTTGCCGACCAGCGTAAGGCCGATGCCGGTGTTGCCGGCGGTGCCCTCCACCACCGTGCCGCCGGGGCGCAGCGTGCCGCGCCGCTCGGCGTCGGTAATAATATAGAGGCCGGCCCGATCCTTCACCGAGCCGCCGGGGTTCATGAACTCCGCCTTGCCGAGGATGGTGCAGCCGGTCGCCTCCGAGGCGCCGCGCAGCCGGATCAGCGGCGTCTGTCCGATCGCTGCGGCCAGATCGGCCTGCCAGCCGGCGCCGTGATATGCTTTGGTCATCCTTGTCCTCGTTCCCCCGGGAGAAACCCTACCATGGTCGAAGATGTCCCCGCCGCCCAGGCCTGGGAAGCCCTGCGCGGCGATCCCGCCGCTCAGCTGGTGGACGTGCGCACCGACGCCGAATGGAATTTCGTCGGCCTGCCCGACCTGATCGAGGCGGGCAAGCAGGCGGTGCTGATCCCCTGGCAGGTCTATCCCGCGATGCAGGTGAACGCCCATTTCGTGCAGCATCTGCGCGAGGCGGGGCTGACGCCGGAACATCATCTCTATTTCATCTGTCGCAGCGGCGCGCGCAGCCTGGCGGCGGCGCGGGCGGCGCAGGCGGCGGGGTTCCCCGAGGCCTATAACGTCGCCGATGGGTTCGAGGGGCCGCCGGACCCCGCCGGCCATCGCGGGACGGTGGCCGGGTGGAAGGCCGCCCGCCTGCCCTGGCGGCAGAAGTAGCGCTCCGGCGCGGAAGCGGCCGGTTGGCCGATGGCAACGCCGCCGGGGGCTGATACAGTCCCCGCCTCATCGACAACGGAGACGCCGCCCATGCTCGATATCGCCTTTGCCGGCCCGACCCTGCCGCCCTCCGGCGCGCTCGTGGTGCTGGTGGCCGAGGGGGCCGCGCCCGCCGGGCTGTGGCAGCAGGCCGACGAGGCGACCGGCGGGGCGATCGCCCGCGCGCTGGCGGCGGCGGAGTTCAAAGGGGGCAAGGGCAAGACCTGCATGATCCTGGCGCCCGGCGCCGGGCTGTCGCGGGTGCTGGCCGTCGGTCTCGGGAAGGCGGCCGAGCTCACGCCGCTGCGGCTGGAGGAGGCGGGCGGCCATGCCGCCGCCGCCCTGGGGCGGGAGGCCGAGGCGGCGATCGCCGCCGATGCGCTGACGCCGGAGCAGGCGGCCCGGGTGGCGCTGGGCGCGGCGCTGCGCGCGTATCGGTTCGACCGCTATCGCACCAAGGAGAAGCCGGAGGACAAGCCCCGCCTCGCCCGCCTGCGCGTGCTGGGCGACGCGGCCGAGGCTGCCGCCGCCGCCTTCGCGCCGCTGCAGGCGGTGGCCGAGGGCGTGTTCCTCTCGCGCGACCTGGTCAGCGAGCCGCCCAATGTGCTGACGCCGGCCGAAATGGCCGAGCGCTGCCGCGGGCTGGCCGCGCTCGGGGTCGACGTGCGGGTGCTGGGGCCGGACGCGCTGCAAGGTCTGGGCTTCGGCGCCCTGCTCGGCGTGGCGCAGGGCAGCGTCAACGAACCGCGCATGGTGGTGATGCGCTGGGACGGCGCCGGCGGCGCCGGCAAGCCGGTGGCCTTCGTCGGCAAGGGCGTGACCTTCGATACCGGCGGCATCAGCATCAAGCCGGCCGGCGGGATGGAGGACATGAAGTGGGACATGGCCGGCGCCGGCACCGTGATCGGGCTGATGGCGGCGCTCGCCGGCCGCAAGGCCCGGGTCGATGCGGTCGGGCTGGTCGGGCTGGTGGAGAACATGCCATCGGGCAGCGCGCAGCGGCCGGGGGACGTGGTGCGGAGCTACTCCGGCCAGACGATCGAGGTGATCAACACCGACGCCGAGGGAAGGCTCGTGCTGGCCGACGTGCTCTGGTACTGCCAGCAGACGTTCGATCCGGCGTTCATGGTGGATCTGGCGACGCTGACCGGCGCCATCATCATCGCGCTCGGCCATGAGCACGCCGGGATGTTCGCCAACAACGACGAACTGGCGGCGCGGCTGGAGGCGGCGGGCCGCGCGAGCGGGGAGAAGCTGTGGCGGATGCCGCTGGCGGATGCCTACGACGAGCAGATCAAGTCCGCGATCGCCGACATGAAGAACGTGGGCGGCCGGCCGGGCGGGTCGATCACCGCGGCGCAGTTCCTGCAACGCTTCGTCAACGGCAAACCCTGGGCGCATCTGGACATCGCCGGCATGGCCTGGTCGAGCAAGGACGCCGCCCGCACGCCGAAGGGCGCGACCGCGTTCGGGGTCCGGCTGCTGGATCGGCTGGTGGCCGAGCACTACGAAACCCCGGCCGGTGACTGAGGTCGGCTTCTATCACCTGACCCGCACGCCGCTGACGCGCGCCCTGCCGCAACTGCTGGGGCGGACGCTGGCGGGGGGGCAGCGCGCGGTGGTGCGCTGCCCGGCCGAGGCGGTGGTGGCGGAGCTGGACGCGGCGCTGTGGGACGCGGCGGAGCCCGAGTGGCTGCCGCACGGCACCGCGGCGGACGGCGATGCCGATCTGCAACCGATCTGGCTGACCGCGACCGACGAGGCGCCGAACGGCGCGCGCTACCTGTTCCTGGTCGGCGGCGCGGAAAGCGCCGCCTGGACCGGGTTCGAGCGGGTGTTCGACCTGTTCGACGGACGCGACGAGGCCGCGGTGGCGGCGGCGCGGGACCGCTGGCGGGCGGTGCGGGCGGCCGGGGCCGCGCCGGTCTATTGGAAGCAGACCGAGCGGGGCTGGGCGAAGCAGGAATAGCAGGCGACGACAGGCAAGCCCGGTCGCACCGCGTGCACCGCGCGCCGGGACCAGCCCCGCGGGTTGACGGCGATCAGACCGCCAACCGCAGACGACCGGCCGGTTCCGCGTCCTGGCCGTCAGCCATTGCGGTCCATTGGAGATCGCCGGCATAGCGCCAGGCCATCCGTCCCGTGTCGTCGAGCGCGAAGAGATGCAGCCAGCGATTGTCGAAAAGCGCGCGGACACTCTCGTGCCGCCGCAGGATGTCCGTCATCGCCGCGCGCGGCGCTTCGATACAGACGGAGAGACGCAACGGCTCATGCACGTACCGCTCACCGTCGTGAACCGACTGCCACGGCAGGCCGGCCCGCAGAAGACCGCCGTTGCCTTCGACGACACCGATGCCGCCGGTGACGTTGTGCAGAACCTTGTTGCCCCCGCCGAACGCCTGCGGCGCCACCGTGGAGCCGTAGTACTGCAGGCTGATCCAGCTTGCCACGACCACCGGTGCGGTCATGATCAGTTCCAGGACGTTGAAGTCCCGGTCCCGCTTCCATGAATAGTCGTGCAGGAAAACGCGGCCTTCGAGGTTCTTGCCGGTCGTGCGTCTCCTCGGCGCCGCGATGAAGGCCTTGCAGCCCGCGAGCGCCCACTCCGGGCGGAGCTCCGCCCATGCGCGGCTCCGCCTGACGATGCTTTTTTCGTTGGTCGCGCGTGGCAGGCGCAGGGCCCGTTCGGCGCGCGTGACTTTCCCTGCCGCCTCCAGCCAGGCCTTGGCTTGCGCGATGTCTTTGCGGTGCGATGGGTCCGGATGGTCGGCCGCATAGATCGTGACCTGGTCCGTCGTGGTGTCGTGCAGAGCGCCGACGAAAAGCGTGTTTGCGGGGATCTCGATTTGCCGCGCGATCAGGCCCGTCCGCACGTCGGGATCGTTCAGGAGGGACGCGAGCAGCCGCGCGTTGACGTCGCCGGCGTAGCCGCCGCACGCGCCGCAATGCAGCCCGCTGGCATGGGGATTGTTGACGACGTTGGCGCCATGTCCGACCAGCAGGACCAGTCTGGCGAAGTTGGCGGTCAGGGACATCGCCCGAAGCACCGTCTCGGCCGCCGTGATGCGGGACGGGAGATCGAGCGGCGGCGCGACGCGCGGCGGCGGATCGACCGGTGCCGGCGCGTATGCCAGGCCGAGGGCGTCGCGAAGCAGCTTCCCCGCATAGAGCGGGCCGGTCGCCTCGACAAAGGCGAAGGATGAAACGGCCGCGAGCTTGAAGCGGCCCCAGGCCCGCTTGGCGCGCGCCTGGAAACGCGCGGACTGGTCGGCCGCCGCATCCTGAGGGCCGCCGGAACAGGTCATCACGCTCGGCGTGAGCAGAGCCGGCAGTCGCGATTCCTCGACATCCGACGCGAACCGACGATGCGACGCGGCGAGGCCGAAGAACCCTGCAAATCCGAGGGTCGAGATGCCGGGGTCGAGCGCTTCAAGTGCGCGCCGGAACACTTCCGAGCGAACGTCGATGCAGAACACGGCCTGCAAGGTGGGGCAAAGATCACGCGCCGCATCGGCCGGCGCCGCCAGGGTCCTCGCCAATCCGCGCTGCGCCGCGCGCTCCGCCGCTTCCTGGAGAATGGCATCAACGACAGTGTCGAGAGTGGGCGTCACGGGGGCGGCGTGAGAGGCGTGCGCAGCCTCCCACTCCCGTGCGATCCGGTCGCCGTAGCGTTCGAACAACGCCTGTTCCCACAGCAACCGGATTGCCAGGAGGTCGGTGATCGTGCTGTCGGAGCGACCGGCAAGTTCCGCCTGCCAGAGCTTGAAGCGGGCATAGTGAGGCCACCCGCCGAGTGTCATCAGCAGCCGATGGAAGTAGCTCTCGAGCGCTTCGGGCTTCAGTCCGAGACGCCGGGTCGCGCGCGCCAGAGCGTCTCGCGCGGTTTCCGGGGCCTCGGACACGAACGTCGCGAACCCCGACAGCCCGGCGATTTCCGGGGTGAGGTCATGCGTTGCGACCGCGCGCCAGGCGGCATAGGCGCCACGCCCGCGCGGCGCGGCCCACAGCGCCTGACCTTCGTCGAAATACCCGGCCGCCCAGTCGCCGAAGCGATGCGCGAAGAAACCGGACCAGTCGATCCCTGACGCTGCCGCCGCGAGGTCCGAGACCGTCGGCGTCGCCTGGACCTTCGGCGTCGCCCCACGCGCGGCGGCCTTCAGCTCCGTCACGCTGATGGCGCGCGGCGTGATCGGCGATGACGCAAGGGCCGCCGCGAGGTCTTCGTCGGTGATCTCGCCCGACCCGATCCGTTCCTGATACCAGCTGCGCGGCATGGTGACGGAGACGCCCGCCACCCGGGCCAGCCGGGCGCCCGCCTGGGCGAGGCTTTCGCCGGTCTGGCCAAGGAACGGATTGACCGCGACGCTCGACGCCAGAGGCCAGACCGGGGGCACGGCCCTCACGGCGTTGTTGGCGGCGGCGCTCAACGTCTCGGGATCGCACCACGCCGAAGTCTTGTCGTTCATCATTGCCAGCATTCCAGGCAGTTCAGGATGCGTTGTGCACGGACCAGCCGCGCAGCAGCCGGTCGAACACCGCATTGGCGTAGAAGCCGTTGGAGAGATGCACGCGGAGCCCCGCAGCGGCAGGGTGGTAGGCCCACAGGGGGAACATGGCCTGGACGACGGCCACCAGCCCGAAGCTGGTCACCGCAAGGACGATCAGGGCCCATTCCAGCGGGCCAGGTGCGGGCGTCGCCGGCAGGACGCCGGCGGTCAGCCAGCCGGCGAGCCCGTGCAGCGCGAAGTAGCTGATCGTCGCGGCAACGGCGGAGAAGGCTGTTCGCCGTGTCAGTGCTTTGGGGGCGGAATCGGCGAAGCCCTGTGCCAGCAGGTAGGCGACCCCGAAGATCAGGATCGCGCCGAGGGCGATGGCCTGCGGCGATTTGTGCTGCAGGCCGAAAGCGAACCCCACGGCGACATAGATCGTCAGAGCCGACAGGAAGGCGCGCGCGACCGCGCCCACCCTGGGGATGGCGACGGGGCCGGGCCGCCGAATGGCGGCGACGGTGTCGACCGCGCCGCCGGAGGCCAGAAACGCGTGAGCCTTGTAGAGCGAATGCGCCACGAGATGCAGCAGCGCCAACGGGAACAGCGCCAGGCCGCACTCAAGCACCATGAAGCCCATCTGGGCGACCGTGGACCAGGCCAGCGACGTCTTCACCGCCGGCTGGGTCAACATCACCAGCCCGCCGAAGATCGCCGTAAAGCCGCCGATCATCACGAGCGCGGCGAGGACGCTCGGGGCCAGCAGCATGACATCGGCAAAGCGGATGAGAAGAAATCCGCCGGCGGTGATCACCCCCGCGTGCAGGAGCGCCGAGACGGGTGTCGGCGTTTCCATGACTTCGGTGAGCCAGCCATGGGTCGGAAACTGAGCCGACTTCAGGACAGCGGCCACGGCGAGCAGAGCGGCGGCGGCGAGCGCGTACCCGTCGCCGACACCCGTGCGGGCGGCGCCGAGGATCGCCGCGATATCCGTGGTGCCATAGGCGAACGCCAGGATCGCGGTCGCGCCAACCAGCGCGACATCGCCGATCCGGGCGACGACGAACTTCTTGCGCGCCGCGCGCCGGGCGGCGACGCGGTCCGGATAGAACAACAGGAGCCGGTGCAGGGAGAGACTGCTGGCGACCCACGCCACCACGAGCTGGACGAGATTGCCGGCGAGCACCAGCAGAAGGACGGAAGCCAGGGTCAGGCACAGCCAGCCCATGAACGCGCCCTGCCGGGCCTCGCCATCCAGGTAGGTCGCGGCGTAGCGCACGACGATCCAACCGACGAACGCGACCAGCAGCAGCATGGTGGCGCTGACGGCGTCCAGCCGAATCGAGAGACCGATGCCTCCCGTGCCGAGCAGCGGACTTTCGTCTGCCCCGTGCAGGACGACCGGCACGATCGACATCAGGGCGACGAGGACGGCGGCGACTGCCGCGGCTTGGGCCAACCCGAGACAAAGGCGCGGCCGGCGCCCTCGGCCGAGCAGGCCCGAGACGCCGCCGATCGTGAGGACTGCGGGCGCGAGTAGCGGCAAAAGCGTGACGGGCACGGGATTCCCCTGGGCGATGCGGTGGCTGGGCTTGGTATCCGGGTGACCGACCCAAAGAAAATTCATTGTTTTCGACAATCCGTTGTGTTTTATCGAACGGTATGCAGGGTCTGAATTTCAACCATCTCCGGTATTTCTGGGCGGTCGCGCACGAGGGCAGCCTTACCCGCGCGGCTGAGCGGATGAATCTGTCGCAATCCGCCCTCTCGGTTCAGATCCAAAAGCTCGAGCATCAGATGGGCCATCCGCTGTTCGAGCGGGTCGGCAGGCGCCTCGCGCTTACGGAAGCCGGGCAGATCGCGCTCGACTACGCCGATACGGTCTTCGCGGCGGGCCGGGAATTGATGAGCACCCTGAACGGGCGTCCGGTGGCCAGTCGGCAGGTCCTGAGGGTCGGCGCGCTCACGACCCTCTCGCGAAATTTCCAGCTCGAATTCCTGCGGCCGCTGGTCGGCCGTGCCGACGTGGAGCTGATCGTGCGCTCGGGAACGACGCGTGATCTGATCGCGCAGCTCGAAGCCCATGCCATCGACGTGGTGCTCGCCAACAGCGCCGCGCCGCGCGACGGCCGTTCGAGCCTGCGCAATCACCTGCTCAATCAGCAGCCGGTCAGCTTGGTCGGGCGGCCACGGCCGGGCAGACCGAAATTCCGCTTCCCGGAAGACCTGCGCAGCGAACCAGTCCTGCTGCCGAGCTTGGAAAGCGATATTCGCCACGCGTTCGACCGCGTGCTTGAGCTGGCGGGAATCCGCCCGGTGGTCCTGGCCGAGGTGGACGACATGGCGATGCTGCGTCTTCTGGCGCGGGAGCGCGAAGGCGTCTCCCTGGTGCCGCCCATCGTCGTGCGCGACGAACTGGCGTCCGGCGTACTGGTCGAGCACTACCGGATTCCCGAGGTTACCGAAAGCTTCTATGCGATCGTCCAGAAGCGCAGGTTTCCGAACCAGCTTCTCGCGGAGCTGCTCAAGTCGTCCGCAGGCACGGCAGGCAGGATTCCCGAGCCGTGATACCCGTAGCCCTTCGGGCCGCCGGCATCACGCCACCGTCAGGGCGACGGCCGCAGGGCCAGGCGAGGTCGAAGCGATCGAGGTTCATCACCTCGTTCCACGCCACCACGAAGGCCGCCTTGTTGGCGCGCCGCCAAGCGGCGATCCTGTCGTGGTCCGGATGGAGGTTGGCGGCCATGAAGCGCACGCCGCTGTCGCGGTAGCTCGCCCGCTCGATCCGGCGCCGCGATAACCCGATTCTGCACCAGCCAGACCTGGAGGCGAATCCGACAGGCTGCTAGCATTGCCCCCGACCGAACCAACCCAGGGGGAAACGACCGATGTGGGAACCGTCCGAGCGCTACCCGGACCCGGCGGTGCGCGTGCTGCACCCGGATTTCAACAAATACCGCCTGCCGCTCGCCTCGGTGGAGCGGCTTTATACCGGCTGCCGCTGGTCCGAGGGGCCGGTCTATTTCGGCGACGCCCGCTGCGTGCTGTGGTCGGACATCCCGAACGACCGCATCCTGCGCTGGGACGAGGACACCGGCGCGGTCGGCACCTATCGCAAGACGTCGATGAATGCGAACGGCAACACCCGCGACCGGCAGGGCCGGCTGGTGACCTGCGAGCATCGCGGCCGGCGCGTGACGCGCACCGAGCCGGACGGCGCGATCACCGTGCTGGCCGACAGTTTCGAGGGCAAGCCGCTGAATTCCCCCAACGACGTGGTGGTGAAGTCGGACGGCTCGATCTGGTTCACCGACCCGGTCTTCGGCCTGCTGGGGTATTACGAGGGCGAGAAAAAGCCGTCGGAGCTCGCCGCCGCGGTGTATCGGATCGACGGGCAAAGCGGGCGGATCGAGAAGGTCACCGACGATATCGAGGGGCCGAACGGGCTGGCATTCTCGCCCGATGAGACGAAGCTCTATGTGGTGGCCTCGCGCGAAGTGCCGCGCAAGATCCGGGTGTTCGATGTGACCGGATCGAAGCTTACCAATAATCAAGTTGCGATCGATGCCGGCGCCGGCACGCCAGATGGGTTCCGGCTGGATACCGACGGCAACTTGTGGTGCGGCTGGGGGATGGGCGATCCCGAGCTGGACGGGGTGCGCGTGTTCACGCCGGCCGGCGAGCCGATCGGGCACATCGCGCTGCCGGAACGCTGCGCGAATCTTTGTTTCGGCGGGCGCTGGCGCAACCGGCTGTTCATGGCGGCGAGCCATTCGTTGTATGCGCTGTATGTGAACACCCAGGGCGCGCCGGGGGGCTGAGGCACAGGGGCAGCGTCCGGGGACGCGCGCGGATGATTCTTGCGCGGTCCCGGACGCCAGGCTGGGGCGACGCAACGGGTCTCGGTCGGGGGTCATAACACACGAATCGATGCTTTGCCGGGTTAACGGCGGGACCGGCCATCCTTGTGGGCGGGCACCACGGTGACGATTGGTGCCGCTTCAGGATGTTGACGAAATGTTCATTATCGAGGATAACTGCCCGATCGGGGAACGAGGAAGCGCTGTGGACGCACGTCGGGGCGGGCTCTCTCTTTGGGCGGGGCTGGCGACGCTGGTCCTGCTGTTCGGTATCGGGGCGCCGGGTTCGCCCGCGCGGGCACAGGCAGTCCCGCAGGGATCGCCGATTCCGCGGGTGATGCCGCCCGCGCCGCCCCAGGTGTCTCCCGCGCAACCGCAGGCGCCGCTGGCGATCGGCACCTCGGTGCCGAACCGGCCCGTGCGGGTCACCCGGGTGGCGATCGAGGGCGTGACCGCCTATCCGGTGGCGCGGATCGCCGCGCTGACCCAGGGGTTGACCGGGCCGGCGGTGCCGCTGCCGAAGGTCGAGGCGGCGCGGGAAGCCGTGTTGCGCCTCTATCGTTCGGACGGCTACGTGCTGACCGCGGTGTCCGCCAGCCTGGGGCCGCACGGCACCTTGCGCTTCGTGGTGACCGAGGGGCGGATCGCCAGCGTGAAGCTGTCGGGCAACATCGGCCCGGCCGGCGTGCAGGTGCTGCGCTTCCTGCACCGGCTGACCGAGCAGCGGCCGATCAATGCCGCCACGCTGGAACGCTATCTGCTGCTGGCGCAGGACGTGCCGGGCGTCAGCCTCCACGCGGTCCTGCAGCCTTCGACCAGCGAGCCGGGGGCGCTCGACCTGATCGCCGAGGTGAGCCGGCGCAAGGTCGGCGGGCTGTTCACCACGGACAACTATGCTTCGACCTATACCGGGCCGGAGGAATCGCTCGGCGTGTTCGATCTCAACAGCTTCACCGAGTTCGGCGAGCAGACCGAGATCGTCCTCTACCATACCTGGCCGAACAGCCAGACCTTCGGGCAGATTTCGGAACAGGCGTTTCTTGGCTCCTCCGGCCTTCGGCTCAAGCTCTATGGTGGCGCCGGCCATACGACGCCCACCGGTGCGCTGGCGGCGGAAGGCTATCTCGGCATCACCACCGTGTTCGGGGCGGAGCTCAGCTATCCGGTGATCCGCGCCCGGCAGCAGACGTTGAACACCTACGCCGATTTCGATGCGCTGGAGTCGGAGATCAGCCTGTCGGCCGGCGGCGTTCGCTCGCGGGCCAGCTACGATTCGTTGCGGGTGGCGCGTATCGGCTTCGATTACGCGCGTTCCGACCTGCTGGCGGGCAACGATCGCGGCGCGGTGAATGCACTGACGGTGCGGCTCTCGCATGGGCTGGGGATACTGGGCGCCTCGCGCGACGGCGCGACCGATGCGCCGCGGGTGGGCGAGCGGACCGATTTCTTCAAGGTCAATTTCCAGGCGAGCCGGACGCAGACCTTGTTCTCGCCCTGGAAGAACGCCTCGGTGGCGCTGATGGGGCTGCTCGCGGGACAATGGTCCGCGGACATCCTGCCGCCGGCGGAGGAGTTCTATCTCGGCGGCTTCCAGTACACCCGCGGCTACTACGCGGGTGAGGTCAGCGGCGACAAGGCGCTGGCCGCCACGGCGGAATTGCAGCTGAATACCGCGATCAATCTGCAGAAACTCGGCCTGTCGGAAAGCGTCGCGGCTCAGTTCTTCGCCTTCTACGACTGGGGCGAGACCTGGCAGAATGACAAATTCGGCCTGGACGAACATGTTTCCTCGATCGGCGGCGGGGTCCGGCTGTCGGTGACGCGCTATGCGGAGGTCGATTTCACCGGCCTGACGCGGGTGAATGTCTATCCGGCGGGCAGCGGCGCTTCGATCTCCGCGCTGCGCGGCAGTGCGTTCTACTGGCGCGTGCTGGCGCGGTTCTGATGCGAGCGGTCCGGCGGACCAGGGAGGCGGCCATGGCCAAATCGCGCAACACCGAGCAGGTTCGTCTGGCGGGCGTGATGCGCCGCCCGCGGCGGGCGCTGATGGTGACGACGGCGCTGCAAGCGACGGTGGCGCTGGTGCTGGCGTTGCCGGCGCGCGCGCAGCTGGCGCCGAACGCCCGGCCGACCGGCGGCGTGGTGGTGGCCGGATCGGCCAGCATCAGCCAGACGCCGGGCGCCACCAACATCGATCAGTCGAGCCAGCGCGCGGCGCTGAACTGGCAGAGCTTCAACGTCGGCTCGCGGCAATCGGTGAATTTCCACCAGCCGAACGCGAACGCGGTGGTGCTGAACCGCGTCGTGGGACCCGATCCTTCGCAGATCGCCGGGCAGATCAACGCCAACGGCCAGGTGATCCTGGAGAATCAGGACGGCATCACCTTCTCCAAGGGCGCGCAGGTCAACACCGCCGGGTTCGTCGCCACCACCTCGGGCATCACCGACAAGAATTTCATGGCCGGGCACATGGTGTTCGACCAGCCCGGCAAGCCGGGCGCCTCGGTGGTGAACGAGGGCCACATCACCGTGCGCCAGGCCGGCATCGCCGCGCTGGTGGCGCCGCAGGTGGCCAATTCCGGGGTGATCACGGCGCAGCTGGGCCGCGTGGTGCTGGCGGGAGCGACGCGGTACACGCTGGACCTGTATGGCGACGGGCTGGTTTCGATCGATGTGACCGGGTCGGTGAAACAGGTGCCGGTGGGGCTGAACGGGGCCACCGCGACGGCGCTGGTGACGAATTCCGGAACGATCCTGGCCGCCGGCGGGCGGATCGAGCTGACCGCGCGCGCGGCGGCGGGGTTGGTGCAGGAGCTGGTGGCGGCGGGCGGGAAGATCGCCGCGCCGACCGCCGGCGGGCAGACCGGGCAGATCGTGCTGAACGGGATCGGCGGGTCGATCGTGATCGCCGGCCAGCTGGATGCGACCGGCGCGGGCGCGGGCGACCACGGCGGGGCGATCCAGGTTTCCCCGGCGGGCGGGGTGGTGCTGGCATCGACGGCCCGGGTGGATGCGTCGGGGCGGGCGGGCGGCGGGACGGTGGCGATCGGCACCGATCTGGCGCGCGCGTCCGGCGGGCCGAAGGTGACGCCGGCGGTGCTGTCGCATGACGTGACGGTGTCGCGCGGGGCGACGATCGCGGCGGATGCGACCGGGCGGGGCAACGGCGGGCGGATCACGGTGCTGTCGGCCGACAGTACTGTGATGGACGGGGCGATTTCCGCGCGCGGCGGGAAGCTGGGCGGCAACGGCGGGTTCGTGGAGGTGTCCGGGCGGACGCTCGGGTTCGACGGTGAGGTGAATGTCGGGGCGGTGGCCGGCCAGCTGGGAACGGTGTTGTTCGACCCGGTCACGCTCGATGTGGTGGCCGGAACCAGCATCGGCGCCGGTACGCTCGACGGCAGTCTGACCGCGGGAAGCGGCTTCAACACAATCGGAACCATCCCGGCGACGCTCGATGCCACCGGCACCGACACGGTCAGCAATTTCGCGATCAACCAGATTGGCTCCACCGGCAACGTGGTGCTGCAGGCCGGCACCTTGCTGGACGTGCAGGCTGCCGTCAGCGTGACACACGGGCTGGCGTTGCAATCGGGCGACAATCTGGTGGTCGACCCGGGTGCCTCGATCACGGCCGGCGGTAACATCCTGCTGTCGGCCGCCGATACCTCGATCAGCGGCAACAACGCCGCCGGCTCGATCACGCTCGGCGCGAATATCACCACCACCAGCGGCACGCTGGCGCTGTCCGCCGGCACCGGCGGGATTGCGCTGGGTGGGGTGACGCTGAATGCGCCGACCGTCGATCTGACCGTCGTGGGCGTCGGCGCGGCCGGGGTCAGCCAGTCCGTCGGCGGGACGATCGTTGCC
>JAJZVS010000342.1 GCA_021845555.1 Pseudomonadota bacterium | reverse complement strand
GAGGCGCTGGGTCTGATCGGCGTCGATCCGGCAGCGGTGAAGGATGTGGTGCTGACCCATCTGCATTACGACCACGTGGGTAATTTCGACCGTTTCCCGAACGCCGAGTTCCACCTGCAGGAACCCGAGCTGCACTACGCGGTGGGCCGCTACATGCGCTACGGCAAGCTCGCCCATTCGTTCGAGGTCGATGACGTGGTCGGCATCGTGCGCATGAACTATGCGCGCCGGGTGCACCTGTACAACGGGCCGCACGAACTCTGCCCCGGCATCACGCTGCACCCTGCGCCGGGCCATTCCGCCGGCCTGCAATTCGTGTGCGTGAACACCGCGCGGGGCAAGGTGGTGGTGGCCTCCGACGTCACGCATTACTACGAGCATATGGAAACGGAACGGGTGTTCACCACCGCGTTCCATATCGGCCAGATGCTGGAAGGCTACGACCTGCTGCGCGCCGCCGCCCCCAGCCCCGCGCATATCGTGCCCGGCCACGACCCGGAGGTGATGCGCCGCTATCCCGCGCCGCGCCCGGAGCTGGAAGGGATCGTGGTCCGGCTGGACGTGCCGCCGCGGGGCTGAGGCTGCCCGCGCGCCAGCGCCGGCGTTACGCGCGCCGCCGCCGGCGCGCCACGCCGAGCGCAACCAGCCCGCTGGCAAACAGCGCCAGTGCCGCCGGCTCCGGCACGGGCTGCCCCTGCTGACCGGAGGCGCCGGTCGTCTGGCTGATAACAGCGGGCAATGTGCCGGCGAATCCGTAGTCGTGCAGCTCGCCCTGGCCGGAGAAGCTGCCGGCCAGCACCATGCCCTCGATCGCGGTGGTGTTGCTCACCGCCGCGCCCGGCGCCAGGATCGCCCCGCCCCAGAGCGTGCCAAGGCTGAGACTGGTCGCGTTGTAGAAGTTCCAGATGACGTTCTGCCGGTCGGCGCGCTCGTTGTTGAAGTGGTTGGACAGCGATACCCGCCCACCGGAGCCGGCGGCATCGACATTGATGATCACCGTCTGCGCCTCGTCCAGGTTCACGTTGAAGCCCGTATAGGACGCGAGCTGCGCCGCCGTGACATCGACCACCCCGATGCCGTCGGCGCCGGGCCGGGCGTTGAGCTGGACGTTGTTGTGATCGTGGTTGTTGACGCTGCCGGTGGCCGTCAGCCCGGCCAGTTGCCCCGACAGGGACACGACGCTGGCGAAGTCGCTTGCCACGTAGGGGGAGGCTGTCCCCAGCGTCCCGCCGCCGTTCAGGTTGAACCGCGCCGTGTCACTGCCGGCCACGGTGACGCTGCCGCCGTTGTTCACATTGAACGGCCCGCCGCTGGCGGCGCCAAAGACCGTCACCGCCGCGGCCCCGGCGGGGGGCGCGGTGCGCGGGTCGGTGTTGAACGTAGCCGATCCGCCGCTGAGATTGCCCTCGATGACGGCGGCTCCCTCCACGTCGGAGGTGGAGCTGAAGTTCCCCAGCACGACCGCGTTGAAACCGGCCAGGATTGCGGTGGCCGCGAGCGGTCCAGCCTGAGCCGTGCCGAGAGACAGGGCGGCCAGGGCGGCGCCAAGGATGCCGGATCGAATAACGCGCATCGTCTCGTTCCTTCTCATTGTGCGCCGCAACATAGAGACGAAGCGCGCCTGAACAAGAGAAGGCAGCCAATAAAAGGACGATTTTGCCGAGTGTTGCCACAATTCTGGATTGCGCCGCGCGCAGGTTGGGCGTGAACCGCCGCCGCGGAGCTTAGCGCGCGACCCGTCGCTCGCGGGCCAACTTGGGGGGATCCGTCCGGGCCCGCGCCGCGTCCGCTGCTCGCCAAAGATACCAGGCGGCGGCGGAGCGGAACGGCGACCAGACGGCGCCGAGGTCGGCCAGCGCGCGTGGCTTCGGCTGAAGCGCCAGGCCGTGCAGCGCGCGGTAGCCCTCCCGCACGCCGAAATCGTCCACCGGCAGCACGTCGGGCCGGCCGAGGGTGAAGATCAGCAGCATCTCGACCGTCCAGCGGCCCACGCCGCGGATGGTGGTCAGGCGCTCGATCAGCACCGCATCGGAGAGACGGGTGGCGGCACGCCGGGACGGGATCGTGCCGTCCGTCGCCGCCGCCGCGATCGCGCGCAGGCTGGCGACCTTGCCTGCCGAGAAGCCGCAGCCACGCAGCCGCGCCTCCGGTGTTGCCAGCAGCGTGGCGGGATCGGGAAAACCGGGGCCGGGGTGGAGCGCGGCAAACCGGCCCAGGATCGCCTCGGCGGCGCGGCCGTGCAGTTGCTGGTGGGCGATCGCGTTCAGCAGCGCCTCATAGGGGCTGCGCGAGCGATCTGGCGCGATGCGCGGCGGGCCGACGCGCGCGATCAGGGCGGCCCAGACCGGATCGGTGGCAAGATGACGCTCCGCCGCGCCGCGCATCCGCCCCGCCGGATCAGAGGGTGAAAAGCGATCGAACTTGTGGAAGAACGCCCGCCGGACTCATCGGTGTTTCCCTCCGAAGATGTTGCGCCAGATGTTGCGCCACGGGCATTCTTCCACAAACTCTCAGGCAAGCAGCAGCGGCAGCAGGCGGGTGAGCTGCCCGTCGGGCTTCTGCAATTCCAGCACGATGGTAAAATGATCCGCGCCAGCGACCGGCAACAGCATCCCCGGCGCGTGCGCCGCCGCCCGGCGCGCATGCAGCGCCCGGCTGTCGCCCACCAGCGGCGGCAGTTCCGCGGTCCCATAGGCGAAGGCGAGCGGTTTGTGGACCACCGGCAGGCGCAGCGGCGACAGCGCGGCGATCTCCTCGTCGGTCAGCAGCAGCTTGTCGTTCAGGTAGGTATCGCGGATCGGCCCCAGCTCTAACACGCCGGAGAGCGCCAGCCCCGCCCGCACCGCGGGATGGCCGAGCGCGAGCGCGGTGAGATGCCCGCCCGCCGACCAGCCTGACAGCACGATCGGCCCGCCGATGCCGTGCGCGGGCCCGTTGGCGGCGAGCCAGTCCAGCGCGGCATGCACCTCCTGCGCGATTTCGGTCAGCGAGGCGTCGGGCGCCAGCGTGTAGCCGGGCAGCGCCGCGGACCAGCCGAGTGCGCGCGGACCCTCGATCAGGCAGGCGAACTGCTCGCGCGTGTTGCGCTGCCAGTAGCCGCCGTGCAGGAACACGAGGCAGGGCGCGGCGGGATCGGTGGCCGGGTAGAGATCGATCCGGTTGCGCGGGCCCGCGCCGTAGGGGAGGTCGAGTTTCTCCGTATGCGCGGCACGGAAGGCGGCCGAGCGCGCCTCCCGCGCGGCGTTCAATGCCGCGCTGTTGGCGACGGCGGCGCTGTTGTTGTAGGCGGCGTCGCGTTCCGCGCGGGTGAGCGTTCCCCACTGCGCGGCCCATTCCATTCCTTCGAGCATGCCCTGACTCCCGTTTCGGCCGGCATATCATCGGGACCGGCGGGAGGCCAGCGGAAGGGGCGCGGCGCGGCTTGCAGCACGAGCACGCGGCATCCGATACTGCCGTGCTTGAGACGTTGGTGGCACGCCGCCCACCCAACCAAGGAGGAAACCCAATGCCCGAAAACCCCCGCGCCGCCGCCGGCCGCGCCATGCGCCGCAAGCTCATGGGCGAGGCCTTCGCCGACCGCATGGACGCCACCGTCTATGACGATCCCATCATGAAGAAGTTCGGCGAGGTCTCGGTCGAGAACATCTTCGGCGCGCTCTGGACCCGCCCTGGCCTCGACCTGAAGACCCGCACCCTGGTCGTGGTCGTTTCCGACACGGTGATGGGCCGTGAGGCCGAGCTCGCCATCCATCTGCGCATGGCCCGCAACCAGGGCTGGTCCGAGGACCAGCTGGCGGAAGCGATCCTGCACCTGCAAGGCTATATCGGCGCGCCGCTGGTGCGCGAGGCGCTGCTCTGCGCCAAGCGCGTGTTCGCCGAGTTGCGCAAGGGGGCGTGACACCGGTGGCGGACCC
>JAJZVS010000010.1 GCA_021845555.1 Pseudomonadota bacterium | reverse complement strand
GCGGCAGTAGTTCACCGCCGGCCCGTCCGACAGGCGCGCGTGCGGGCCGCCGGGGCCGGGTTCGATCAGCAGGTGGCGGTTGCCGGGGGCGATCAGGATGCGGCCGGGGCGCAAAGCCTCGCCGTCCGTCGCTTCGGCGCAGGGGAGGCCGCCGAGCGCGGTGATATGGGTGGCGAGCATGGCGGTGAAGGCCGGGGGCATGTGCTGGGTGATGACCACCGGCACCGGGAGGGTTCGGCCCAACCCCTGGATCAGCGCCAGCAAGGCCTGCGGTCCGCCGGTCGAACTGCCGATCGCCAGCAGCCGCGCCGGCAGCGCGGGCGCGGGGCGCAGCACCAGCGGCGCGCGCGGCCGGCCCGCGAAGCTGGCGGGCGGAGCGGCGGGGGCGGCCGGCGGGCCTGCGACGGCGGGGGGCGCCGCGGCGCGCCGCGCCTCGGTCAGCTGGACGCGGCGCAGGCGGGCTAGGCCCTTCACCTTGGCGAGCAGTTCCTGACGGAAGGTGGGTTCCCCCAGCGCGTCGGTCGCGCTCGGCTTCGGGATGTAATCGGCCGCGCCCAACCGCAGCGCGCGCAAGGCGATATCCGCCCCGCGCGTGGTCAGGGTGGAGGCCATCACGATCCGCACGGTGGGATCGACGCCGAGCAGCAGCGGCAGCGCGGCCAGCCCGTCCAGCACCGGCATTTCGATGTCGAGCACCACCACGTCCGCGCCGGTGCGGCGCAGCGCGTCCACCGCCTGGCGCCCGTCGGCGGCGCGCGCCACCACCGCGATCGCCGGGTCGGCTTCCAGCGCGCGGGCGATGGCGGCGCGGATCACCGCGGAATCGTCGCAGATCAGCACCCGAGCGACCGGGGGCGTGGCGGGGAGGACGGCGGCTTCGCTCACGCGAGCCCGACCTCGGCGAGCTTGCCGAGCAGGATCTCCGCGTCGAACGGCTTCATGATGTATTCCTGCGCGCCGCTGGCCAGCGCGTCGGCGATGAAGCTCATGTCGGTTTCGGTGGTGCAGAACAGGACGGTCGGCCGGTCCGGCCCGAATTCGGCGCGCAGGGCGCGCAGGAATTCGATGCCGTTCATCACCGGCATGTTCCAGTCCAGGAGCACGCCATCCGGCAGCGCCTGGCGACAGGCGTCCAGCGCCTGGCGGCCATCCTCGGCTTCCGTCACGATGAAGCCGTTCGCTTCCAGCATGCGGCGCGCCAGCTTGCGCACCACGCGGCTGTCATCGACCACCAGGCAAGTGCGCGACACGCGCGGCCTCCTTCTCGTTCAGAGCGTGGAAAGCGATCGGGCTGGTGAAGCAACGCCCGCCGTATTCATTGTGATTTCACTCCGATGATGGCGCGGCGCGGACAGGCTGTCCCACGCTCTCAGGCGACTTGCGCGACCGCCAGCAACCGTTCCACGTCCAGCACCACCAGCAGGGTTTTTTCCAGCCGATAGATGCCGCGACTGTAGTCGGCCCAAGCGGCGGGCAGGGTCGGCGGGGTGGGTTCGAAAGCAGCCCCCGGCAGGCTGATCACCTCGGCCACCTGATCGACCAGCAGCGCGTAGAGCTCGCCGCCCTGTTCGGTGACCACCGACATCCGTCGCGTGCCGGGCGGGGCGGGGGGCAGGCGCAGCCGCCGGCGCAGATCGATCGCGGTGACGATCCGCCCGCGCAGATTGAGGCTGCCGGCCACTTCGGGGGGCGCGAGCGGGATGCGGGCGATGGTCTGTTCGCCCAGAACGTCGCGCACCGCCAGCACCGGCACGCCGCACATCTGCCCGGCGAGGGTCAGGGTGACGAACTGGCGTTCGCCCGCCTCGGCGCCGGGCCGGGCCAGAAGATCGGTGCTCATGCGCAATTGCTCCGGGACATGGGGGGCGTCGGTCCGGCCTCATGCCGCGGCCGGCAGGGCGAGACAGCGGCTGACCGCGCCGAGCAGGGCGGCGCGATCGAATTTCGCCACATGCTCGGTGAAGCCGGCGGCCCGCGCCGCCGCCGCGTCGGCCGGCGTGGCGCGGCCCGACAGCGCGATCATCGGCAGCTCCGCCCAGGCGCCGCCGGCCCGCACGGCGCGGGCGAAGCCGAATCCGTCCAGGTCGGGCATCTCGATGTCGGAGACGATGGCGGTGAACGTCGCCCCGGCGTCGCGCAGCCGCAGCGCCTCGGCGGCCGAGGCGGTGGCGGTCACGTGGTAGCCGGCGGCGGCCAGCGTCGGCACCAGCAGGGCGCGGAAGAACTCGCTGTCCTCCACCGCCAGCAGGCGCGGCGGACCGGCGGCGGCGGCGGCGGGGCGGAACCAGTCGCCGAAGGCGCGCGTCAGCCAGTAGCCGGTGTCGATCACCCCGCTCGCCCGCCCGGCGATCACCGCGGTGCCGAGCACGCCCGGGCGGGCGGCGGCGAGTTCGATCTCCAACCGGTCGTCCACCACGTCGATGATCTCATCGACCAGCAGGCCCATGCTGCGGTCGCCGTCGGCGAACACCAGCGCCGGCTGGTGCGGCTTTGCGGTATCGAGCGCGGGATGCGCGGCCAGCAGCGGCATCAGCCGGCCGCGATACTGCGTGGCGGCGGTATCGCCGCAGGTCTCGATGCGGTCGCGCGGGATCTCCTCGATCCGCGCCACCAGGGCGAGCGGCACGGCCAGCGGCGCGTCCTCCGCCCCGCCGCCGGCGCGGAACAGCAGCAGCGTGGTGCGGTCCCCCGAACGCTGGGCGCCCCCCGCCACGACCGCGTCGGCCGGTTCCGCCCGTCCGGTCGTGCCGGCGCCGACGCCGATCGCCCGGGCGATGCCGTTCGGGTCGAGGATCATGATGACCGAGCCGTCGCCCAGGATGGTGTTGCCGCTGAACATCGTCACATGGCGCAGGATGGGCGCCACCGGCTTGACCACGATCTCCTCGGTGTCGAACACCCGATCGACGATCAGGCCGAGCATCGCCGCACCCACTTGCGTGACGACGATGGTAGGCGGCTCCTCGGTGGCTTCCCCGCCTTCGAGCTGGAGCAGCTCCTTCAGGCTCACCAGCGGCAGCAGGCGGTCGCGCAGGCGCAGCACCGGGGTTTCGTTGATGCGCTCGATCAGCCCGTCGGTTTCCTCCGCCACGCTGCCCGCTCCGGCGCGCACCAGCTCGGCCACGCTGATCTGCGGGATGGCGAAACGTTCCCCGCCCGCCTCCAGCACGAGCGCCGAGACGATCGCCAGGGTGAGCGGGATTTTCACCATGAAGGTGGTGCCGGTGCCGGCGGCGCTTTTCAGGTCGATGGTGCCGCCGATGCGCTCCACGTTGGTGCGCACCACGTCCATCCCGACGCCGCGGCCCGACACCGCGGTCACGGCGGCGGCGGTGGAAAAGCCGGGGCGGAAGATGAAGCGCTGGATCTCCGTCTCGCTCATGCCGGCCAGTTCGGCCTCGGTGGCGAGTCCCTGGGCGAGCACCTTGGCGCGGATCTTCCCGACCGGCAGGCCGCGCCCGTCGTCGGCGATCTCGATCACGATATGCCCGCCTTCGTGGAAGGCGTTCAGCGTGATCCGCCCCGCTTCCGGCTTGCCCGCGGCGCGGCGTTCGGCCGGGGTTTCCAGCCCGTGATCCGCCGAGTTGCGGACCATGTGGGTCAGCGGGTCCTTGATGAGTTCCAGGATCTGCCGGTCGAGCTCGGTCTCCGCGCCCAGCAGCACGAGGTCGATCTTCTTGCCGAGTTCGAGCGCGAGGTCGCGCAGGATGCGCGGCAACTTGTTCCAGGCGTTACCGATCGGCTGCATGCGGGTCTTCATCACCCCTTCCTGCAGGTCGGAGGTGATGTGCGACAGCCGTTGCAGCGGCACGGTGAAGGCGCCGTTCTCCTGCGTGCGCGCGAGCTGCAGCAACTGGTTGCGGGTAAGCACGAGTTCGCTGACCAGCGTCATCAGGTCGTCGAGCACATCGACCCCGACGCGGATCGTCTGCGCCGCGGCGGCAGGTCCCGCGGGCGCGGCGGTTGGCTCCGCCCTGGGCGGCGCGGCCGGCGGGGGCGCGGCGTCCTGCACGGGTGGGGTGGGCGCGGGCGCCATCGGCACGGTCGGGCCGGCCTGGGTGTCCGTCAGGGTCGGCGCTGGCGGCCCGTCCGGCGGTTCCGCTTCGGCGGTCGTCGTCTCCCCGGTCGCGGCACGATCGAGCGCCGCGATCAGCGCGGCATCGTCGCCGCCGGGTTCGGTGCCCGACGCGGCCAGCCCGGCGACGATCGCCTTGATCCGGTCGAGCGCGGTCAGCACCAGTCCGATCAGCGCGGGATCGGGACGCAAGGCGCCGTCGCGCATGCGACTGAGGACATTCTCCCCCGCATGCGCCACCCGTTCCAGCCGCGGCAGGCCGAGGAACCCGCAGGTGCCCTTGATCGTGTGCACCAGGCGGAAGATGCGCGAGAGCGTGTCGGCGTCGTCCGGCACCGTCTCCAGCCGCACCAGGGCGACATCGAGCTCGGCCAGGTTCTCGTTCGTTTCGGTCAGAAATTCAACGAGCAGATCGTCCATCGCCCATCCTCGCGCCGCCTCGGTCGGACCGATGCTGCGCGGGGAGAAGCCAACAAAGCGTAAAGATCAGCCGGCGGGGGGCGGCGACAGCGGCCGCAGCAGCAGCGGCGGCGGGCCGGCCAGCCGGGCGTTGCCCACCGGGACCAGCAGCGACATCCGCACCCCGGCCCGCCCGGCCAGCAGCGCGATCCACGGCACCAGCACCGATCGCGGCCCATCGAGCGCGGCCCAGGCTGTCTCGGGATCGGCGAGGCAGGCAGCCAGGCCGGCGGGCCAGGCAGCGCGCGCCCCGGCGATCGTGACCAGCACATCACCGTCGGTCGGGCCGGCCAGCGCGACGGCGCCGCCGCGCGGCAGGCTTTCCGCGGCCAGCAGCAGCGCGTTCAGCAGCATCCGCCCCATCGGCGGATCGAACACGGTGCCGCGCGGGATATCGGTCAGGTCGATGCGGATGCGGTTGAGGCCGGGCAGTCCGCGCGCCAGATCGCGCAGCCGCGCCAGATCGAGCCGCAGCCCCTCCGCCCCCCAGGCGGCGCGCAGCAGGCGCAGCCGCCGCGCCAGTTCCTCCCCGGCTTCGAACGCGGCCGTGAGCGCCACACCGCCCCGCTGGGCCACCGCGAGTTCCAGCGCCCCGGTCAGTGTGCCGAGCGGGCCGGCGATGTCGTGGCCGAGGCGCGAACAGACAATTTCGGCAAGACGCAGGGAGTCCGGCATACTCGGCTTTCCGATCCACGACGGCCGGGCTTGTGTCCGGCGCTCCGGGATCGGATGTATCAAGAAATTGAGACATGAGTCAAGTTTTTGTTCATTCTTGCCTGCTACCCTGACCGATCGGACCGCGCCATGCCCTCTCCGACCACCTCCTCGCTCGAACCCGGACACTGGGTGCGCCATCCGGCGCGGCCCGACTGGGGGCCTGGCCAGGTGCAATCGGTGGTCGGCGCCCGGGTCACGGTCAATTTCGAACATGCCGGCAAACTGCTGATCAACGCCGAGGTGGTCACGCTGATCCCGTGCGAGGAGCCGGACGCGCCGGCTTGAAGCCGGGCGGTGGATGGCGCACATCTTGGCCATGCCAGCTCCCATCGCCCCCGTGATCGATCCCTTCGGCCGCGCCATCACCTATGTGCGCATCTCGGTCACCGACCGCTGCGACCTCCGCTGCGTCTATTGCATGGCGGAGGAGATGCACTTCCTGCCCAAGAAAGACGTGCTGACGCTGGAAGAGCTCGACCGCATCGCGGCAGCCTTCATCCGCCTCGGCACGCGCAAGATCCGGCTCACCGGCGGGGAGCCGCTGGTGCGGCGCGACGTGATGCGGCTGATCGAGCGGCTGGGCGCGCGCATCGGCGACGGCGCGGGGCAAGGCCTGGAGGAGCTCACGCTCACCACCAACGGGACCCAGCTTGCCCGCTTCGCCCCCGGCCTGCGCGCGGCGGGGATGCGGCGGATCAACGTCTCGCTCGATACCCTCGATCCCGCCATGTTCACCCTGCTGACCCGCTGGGGCAAGATCGAACCGACCCTGGAAGGGATCTTCGCCGCCAAGGCCGCCGGTCTGGCCGTGAAGATCAACGCGGTGGCGATGAAGGGCGTGAACGAGGACGAATTCGACGGGCTGATCGAATGGTGCGGCGCGCACGGCTTCGATCTATGCCTGATCGAAACCATGCCGATGGGCGAGATCGGCGAGGACCGTACCGAACAATACCTGCCGCTGTCGCTCGTGCGCTCGCGCCTGCGCCGGCGCTGGACACTGGACGAAACCGACTACCGCACCGGCGGTCCGGCGCGGTATTTCACGGTGCGGGAGACCGGGCGGCATCTCGGCTTCATCACGCCGATGACGCATAATTTCTGCGAGAGCTGCAACCGCGTGCGGCTCACCTGCACCGGCACGCTGTTCATGTGCCTCGGCCAGGACGACCAGGCCGATCTGCGCGCGGTGCTGCGCGCCGGGACGGACGATGCCGGGCTGGACGCGGCGATCCGGGAAGCGATCGCGCGCAAGCCGAAAGGGCACGATTTCATCATCGACCGCCGCCACGACCGGCCCGCGGTCGGGCGGCACATGAGCACCACCGGCGGCTGATCGCCCCCCCCAGGATCAGGCGTTACGGATCAGGCGGCGGGCAACCGCCCGGTGCAGACGAAATCGGGATTTTCCCAGCCGGGCTTGCTGTAGCGCAGCGGCGCGCCATCCATCGTGCATACCGTGCCGCCGGCGGCTTCCAGCAGTGCCTGCGGGGCGCAGGTGTCCCACTCCATCGTGCGGCCGAAGCGCGGATACAGGTCCGCCACGCCCTCCGCCAGCCGGCAGAACTTCACCGCCGAGCCGTAATTCGCCACCCGGGCGATCTTCCGTCCGGCCAGGAAGTCGTTCAGCCGCGAGGAATCGCCGTGATGGCGGCTGGCCAGCACCACCAGCCCCTCCGGCGGCGGCAGGCGGGCGGCGATCGGCTGCTCCCCGGCCGCGGTGCGCTTCCAGGCAGGGCGGCCGGCGATGGCGCCGAACAACTCCCCGCGCGCGGGAATCCCGACCACGCCGAGATACGCGCGTCCGTCGCGCACCAGGCCGATGTTCACGGCGAAATCGTCGGTTCCGGCGGCGAATTCGCGGGTGCCGTCGAGCGGATCGACCAGCCAGTACTGCGCCGAGGGCGCGGTGATCCGCCCGCCCGCCACTTCCTCCTCGGCGATCACCGGAATCCCGGGGGCGGCTTCGCGCAGGCCGGCAACGATGATCGCCTCGGCGGCACGGTCGGCCGCGGTGACGGGGGAGCGGTCGGACTTGCGCTCGACCGAGAACCCGGTGGCGCGCACGCGAAGAATGGCCTCCCCGGCGCGCAGCGCGAGATCGGCGGCGAGGGCAAGCAGCGCGGAATCGTCCATGCCCTCGTGTCTAGCCGCCTCCCGCCGTGCCGGCAACGCGCCGGCCCCGGTCATGCGCCAAGCCCGGTCATGCGCCGGTGGCGGGCATGGCGGCGGGCATGGCCGGAGCCGGCGCCGGAGCGGCCTCCGCCCCCACGCTTGGCGCAGCGGTTGGCGCGGCGGCGGCGCGGCGGGCGCGTTCCCGGCGGGCTGCCTCCAGCTCGGCCGGGTCGGTCACGACGTCGAAGGCGAATTCGGAAAAACGCATGGCGGTCTCCTGGGGCTTGGGGAAACCGCTTCGCTCTGGCGTCTACCGGGGCCGGCCGGAAAGGGGGCCGAAAACACGAAAGCCGCCTGGGCGAGGCGGCTTCGGGATACGACGATCAGCGCGTTCCTTGGGCCGCCGGGCTGTACCAGCGGTACCAAAATCGACGGCCGGGCGGGGTGTCGCGCATGGCAAGCCTGATAGCGCCGCCGCGGCCGGCGGGCAAGGGGAGGCGGTTCAGCGATCGATCGCGATCGGGCGGGCGCGATAGGCGGCCAGCGAGCGCCCGATCGGCGCCGCCGCGCCGGGGGCGGCGCGAATGATATGGAAATTGCCCGGCAGGCGGGGCTGGGACAGCCCGGCCAGCACCGGCGCGCCGAACGGGCTGGCAAAGCCGGCACCCGGCACCCCACCCAGAACCCCACTGGCGGGGATCGCCGCCGCGGCTGCCGGCGGGCTGGCGCCAAGCCCGGACCAGGCCGCCATCACCTGGCGCCGATACGGTGCCGCCAGTGCCGGCGTCTGCGAGTGATAGGCCGCCGCGGCAGCGGCCCAATCATGCGTCCCGGCGAACAGCCGCCGCAGGAAACCGGCGGCGTAGCGTGCGTTGGCGGCGGGGTCGAACGCCTGGTCCAGCGAGGCGAAGGCATGCGGATGATGCAGCAGGCTCACCTGCAGGCAACCGACATCGATCGAGCGTGCCCCGCGCGCGCGGAGGCGGCGCACCCCGGCGATGGCGGCGGCTTTGGTGGGGAAGAAGAACCCGGTGCCGTCCGCGTCCACCGTCCAGGGCCAGGGGCGGCGGGTTCCGTCGGCGGCGGTCCGCCCGCTTTCCACCAGGCCGATCGCCTGCAACAGGCGGGGCGGGATCCCGGCGTCCTGCTCGGCCGTCGCGATGGCCTGCCGGCAGGCCCGGCCCGGCCCGACGGCCGCTGCCGCCGCATCCGGCGGCGGGTGGCCAAGAGGGGGATGGCCCAGGGGGGAATGGCCAAGGGGCGGCGGGACAGCAAAAAACGGAATGCGATCAGGGATTTCGCCCGGCACGACCGGTGCCGGGGACCGGCCCGCCACGGGTGGGGCGGGGCTGGCAAACCAGCCGCCGGCGGGGCCGCGCTCGGCGCGGGCGGCGCCCGGCGAACCCGGCAACAGCAGGAACAGCACCCAGGGGAGCAGAAAAAACCGTCGCATACTCGGGTGTTAGCGCGGAATCCTTAACACTTCGCTGACAGCGTCGGCTGCAATGCTGCGATGCAAAAAAACGCTTGAGTTCGGCGGCGCTCCCGACTATCTTGTGCATCGCAGCAATGCGGCTCCGGCCGCGCTGTCTGCTTTCTTGGACGTTTCCTCCCTAAACTTGGCGGGGCCAAAAGCCCCGCCATTTTTTTTGCCCGCGCCCTGGCGCCGCACTCCCGCGTCCCGCGCCGATCCCCGCGCCGATCCTCGCGCCGATCCCCGCCATTATCCCCTCTGGCCCCCGGCGCCCCGGCAGTGGCAAGAAGGCACCCATGGTGCGATTCGAGGCGGTCGGGATGCACTACGGCCCCGGCAGCGGGCCGGATGTGCTGCACGATATCAGTTTTCAGGTCCCGGAGGGCGGGTTTCGCTGGCTGCTCGGCCCGTCGGGCGCCGGCAAGACCAGTCTGCTCCGGCTGCTGACCCTCGCCGCGCGGCCCAGCCGCGGCCGGCTGGAGGTGCTCGGCACCGACATCGGCGCCGCGCCGCGCCGCGCCCTGCCGGAACTGCGCCGGCGCATCGGCATGGTGTTCCAGGATTTCCGCCTGCTCGACCATCTCTCCGCCTTCGATAACGTGGCCCTGCCGCTCCGTTTGGCGGGGCGGGGCGAGGGCCAGATCCGCGCCGATGTGGGCGAGATGCTGCGCTGGGTCGGGCTTGCCGCGCGGGCCGACGCACAGCCGGCCGAGCTTTCCGGCGGCGAGCAGCAGCGGGTGGCGATCGCCCGCGCGGTGATCGCCCGCCCCAGCCTGCTGCTGGCCGACGAACCCACCGGCAATCTCGACGACGTCCAGGCCGAGCGGCTGCTGCGGCTGTTCCGCGAACTCAACCGCCTCGGCACCACCGTGCTGGTCGCCACCCATAACGAGGTACTGGTGGCCCGCCACCCGGCCCAGTGCCTGCGGCTGTCCGGCGGCCACCTGGTCGCGGCGGAGTAGCCATATGGCGCGCCGCTCCCCCCTGCGTCCGCCGGGCTTCGACGAACTCGGCCTGAAGCGCGCCCTGGCGGACCGGATGCTGCCGTCGCTGGTGGCGGCGATGGCGTTCCTGGCCGCGCTGGCGCTCGCCGGCTGGGTCGGCGCCGCGGCCCTGGCCCGGCACTGGGAGCAGGGCGCGGGCGCCGCGCTGACCGTGCAGGTGCCGCAGCCCGCCGACCCGGCCGCCGCCGGCGGCGGCAGCCGCCAGGACGCGGTGCTGGCGCTGCTGCGCGCCGCGCCGGGCGTGGCGCAGGCGCGGGCGCTGTCGGGGGCGGAGCTCGACGCGCTGCTGCGGCCGTGGCTGGGCGCCGGACCCGGACGGCGCGCGCTCGCGCTACCGGGCGTGATCGCGGTGCGGCTGGCGGCGCCGCCGCCCGATCCTCCGGCGCTGGCGGCGCTGCACGCGCGCCTCGCCCAGGCGGCGCCGGGCACGCTGATGGAACAGCAGGGCGTGTGGATCGACCGGCTGCTGGCGCTGGTGCGCAGCCTGCAAGCCTCCGCCGGCGCCGCGTTGCTGGTGGTGGTCGCGGTGGCGGCGGCGGTGATCGCGGTCGCCACCCGCGCCGGGCTGGCGGCGCGGCGGGAGGCGATCGAGATCGTGCACGGCCTGGGCGCCACCGACGGCTATATCGCCGGGCGCTTCGCTGCCCGCGCCACGCTGCTCGCCGCGGCCGGCGGGGTGGCGGGCGGACTGGCGGCGCTGCCGGTGCTGCTGGCGCTGGCGCATCTGGCCGCGCCGTTCGCCGCCGGCGGGGACGCGGGGCCAGCCGGATCAGCCGCACGGTCGCTGGGCGGAACGATGGGCGGCATTGCCTCCGGCCTGCCGCCGGCGCTGTGGCTGCTGCTGCCCGGCTTGCCGCTGGCGGCGGCGGCGATCGGTTTCCTGACCGCGCAGGTGACGGTGCGCCGCTGGCTGCGGCAGTTGCCATGAGCGCCGCTTCCCGACCGCGCACGGGCTGGCGGCGCGCATCGCGCGTGCTGGCGGCGGTGTTGCTGCTGTGGTTCGCCGGCTTCGCGTGGTTCCTGCATCTTGCCGCGCGGCCCGGCGCGCGCGATCCGCACGCGGGCGGGATCGTGGCGCTGACCGGCGGGGCCGACCGGATACGCACCGCGCTGCGGCTGCTCGCCGCCGGCGCGGCCGACAAGCTTCTGGTCAGCGGCATCGGCGGCGGGGCCGATCTGGCGGATCTGACCCGCCGCGCCCGGCTCGATCCGCGCCCGCTGGCGCCCAGGATCACGCTGGGGCGCGGCGCGACCTCCACCCGCGGCAACGCGCTGGAAGCAGCGGCCTGGGTGCGCGCCGAGCACTTGCATTCGCTGATCGTGGTCACCGGGTTCTATCACATGCCGCGCGCGCTGACCGAGTTCCGGCGCGCGCTGCCCGATGTCCGTCTGGTGCCGGTCCCGGTGCGCCCGCCCGGGCTGCGCCGCTGGGACGGGCTGACGCATTGGGCCGGATTGCGGCTGATGACGGAGGAATACATGAAGTTCCTGGCGGCCCAGATCGGCCTGACGACGCTCTGGCCGGGGCCGGGGCCGCTGTTGCAGACGGCGGCGCCGCCGCGGCGGCCGGCATGACGGCGCTGCGCTCGCTGGCGTTCAACATCTGGTTCTTCGGCCTGACGCTGGTGCTGGCGCTGTACGGCACCGCGCTGGCGCCGTTCCGCGGCATGCCGATGACCCGCGCGCTGACCCGGCGCTGGGCGCGGCTGGTCGTGGGCGGGCTGCGCGTGCTGTGCGGCATCCGCCTGGAGGTGCGCGGGCTCGAGCGGCTGCCGGCCGACGGCCCGGCGCTGCTCGCCTCGCATCATGAATCCGCCTTCGATACCATCGTCTGGCTGATGCTGCTGCCGCGCTGCACCTATGTGATGAAGCACGAACTCCGGCGGTTGCCGCTGTTCGGCGCGTTGACCCGCGTGGCGGGCCACATCGCGGTCGATCGCGCGGGCGGCGCCGCCGCGCTGCGAACCCTGGCGCGCGAGACCGAGCGCGCCGTCGGGGCGGGCCGGCAGATCGTGATCTTCCCGGAGGGCACACGGACCGCACCGGGCCAGGTGGTGCCGGTGCAGCCGGGCGTGGTGGCGATCGCGGCGCGTGCCGGCGTGCCGGTGATCCCGGTCGCGACCGACTCCGGCCGGCACTGGGGGCGGCGGGCGTTCTATAAGCGCCCGGGCACGATCCATATCCACTTGCTGGCGCCGATCCCGGCCGATACGCCCCGAGCAGAGCTGGTACGGCGGCTGGAAGCGGCCTTTGCGACGCCGCTGGAGGACTGTGGATAAGTCTGTGCACGAAGCGCGCCGGAGCTTCCCAGGTGCCCGCAAGATATTTCTGTAATCCTATGAAATATATGAGCAATTCGCGTTCAGTCGGCGATTGTGCCGATCGCCTCCGAGGTGGGGACAGTATCGCTCGCCACAGCTTATGGTTGTAGAGATTCGCCGCGTATCCCGCGGTGTGACACGCCGGGGAGCGCGCTCGGCCTGGGCATGAGTTGCCCTCGGGGGGCTGACCCTTCGTGGATGAAACCGCGGTCCGGCACGACCCTTCCCGCCATGGCCGGGGCGTGACCCGGCCATCTGCCCCCGGTCATTCGTGCGCGGATGGCCGGATCAAGCCCGGCCATGACGGCAATGTACGGGGCAGGTTGCAGTTCAGCGGACTCGGCACCCCGTCGGGGCCGTTTCGGCCGGGTTTGGACTGCCGGTGCGCCGCGGCCCTGGGCCACGCCCTGGGCCACAGGTCCGTGCGTTGTCGGCGGAGGCCGAGGGCTTTATGCAGCCCTCCATCCGGCGCCCGGGCTCTTGCGTGGCGGGTTGCCGCTCCCCGCGGAAGGGGGGAGCGGCGCGGGTCCGTGCAGGAATCGTGCGGGACCAAGGGTGGGGCGACCGTGGAGGGATGGATGCGCCGGGTTTGGATCGGCTTGGGGGTCGCGGTGGTGGTGCTGGGCGCCGGCGACACGGCTGCCTGGTACTGGGCAACCGGCCGCCTCGCGGAAGGTTTCGCCGCCTGGGAGCAGGCGCGCCGCGCGGAGGGCTGGACGGTGCACTCCGGCCCGGCGCAGCGGGCCGGCTGGCCGCTCAGCGCTTCCGTGGTCGTGCCGCGCCTCACGCTGTCCTTCGTGCCGCAGGCCGGGGAGCCGCGGGTGACCTGGCGGGCGGAGCAGTTGGTCGTGGGCGTTCGCGCCGACGCGCCGGAGCAGTTGCGCCTGCGCCCGCTGGGAGCTCAGAGCGTCGCCCTTGGGGACGGCGCCGTGGTGGCCTATCGCGCCGATTTCCTGCTGGCGACGGTTCCGCTCGACGCCGGTACCCAGGTCGGGACCGCCACCGCCCTGGCGCGCGGCCTGCGCACCGGCGATGCGGCGGCGGGCGGTGCGATCGGATCGGCCCGGCTGCGCCTTCGGTGGGACGAGACGGCCGGGGCGCATCGCACCGCGGCGTCGCTGCGGGTGGATGTGCGTGCAGTGCGGCTGCCGTCGGGGGTGCGTTGGCCGCTCGGCCGGCGGGTCGCTGCGTTCGCGCTGCACGGCACGCTCGATGGGCCGGTGCCGCCGCCGGGCGATCCAGCGGCGCGGGTGCGCGCCTGGCAGCACAGCGACGGACGGTTGGTGCTGCACCATATGGATCTGCGCTGGGGGCCGCTGAGCGCATCGTTGGAAGCCAGGCTTGGCTTGGATGCCGCGTTGCAACCGACGGGCACCGGGCAGGCGATGGTGAGCGGCTACGCCCAGGCCCTCGACACGCTGGCGGCAAACGGCGCGCTGCCGAACGATGCCGCGTTGGCCGGCAAAGCGATGCTGTCGGTCATGGCCACCCCGCCGGGAGCTGACGGCGCACCGGCGGAGATCAAGCTGCCGCTGACGTTGGAGGGCGGGGTGCTGAGCCTGCGGGGCGTGCCGCTGCTGCGTCTGCCGCCGCTGGCCTGGCCCGGGTCCCGGCCGGGGTAGCGGCGTTGCTACCCCGGCGCGGAGGAGACGGGTCGGTCAGGCCGCGCGCAGGGCGGCCGGCAGGCCGGCGATCGCGGTTTCGATCAGGCGCTGGTCGGCTTCGGCCGAAAGTCCCTCGGCGATCACCTGCCGGGCGGCGGTGGTGGCGACCTCGGCGGCGGTGATGCGAACCTCGTCCAGCGCCGCCTTTTCGGCCGCGGCGATCCGATCGAGCGCCATCTGCTCGCGCCGGTGGGCGGCGCCTTCGGCGTCGGCGGCGGCGGCGGTGGCGAGGCGCTCGGCCTCCGCCTTGGCGCCGGCGATCAGCGCCTGCGCTTCGGCCAGCGCCGTGTCGCGCTGCTTGCGGGCGTCGGCCAGCAGGGCCTCGGCCTCGCGCCGCAGGGCGGCGGCTTCGTCCAGTTCCTTGCGCACGGCCACGGCGCGGCCGTCCAGGATGCCGGCCAGCGCGCCCCAGAGCTTGCGGCCGAACAGCAGGAAGAACAGGAAAAAGGCGATGACGACCCAGTTCTTGGAGTCGCCGAAGAACCCGACCTCGTTCATGCCGCGCCTGCTTCGTTGGAGGGGCCGCTCACGCCGCGCCCGGCCAGGGCGGCGGTGAGCGCCCGGTCGAGCTGCGCCGGATTGGCCGGGGTGCCGGTCAACCGGGCCACGACGGTGGTCGCGGCGTCGGCGGCCACCTGTCGCAGCGCGCGCATGGCGCTGGCACGGGCGGCGTTGATCTGCGCCTCCGCGTCCTTCAGCTGCGCCTCCAACCGCGCATTCAGGGTCGCGGTCTGCGCGGCTTCCTGCTGCTTGACGGCATCCAGCGCGGCGGTGATCGATGCCTGCGCCTCGGCGCGCGCCTTCACGGTGGCGGCCGCGACCTCGGCCACCGCGCGGTCGGAATCGGCCTTGGCGCGGCGGGCGGTGTCCAGATCTGCGGCGATCGCCGCGGCGCGCTGGTCCAGCACCGCGCTGACCTGCGGCAGTCCCCAGCGCCAGGTCAGCAGGAGGAACACCACGAAGATCGCAGCACCCCACCAGACCTGCGCCAGCGTCAGCGGGTTGGCGAAGTCGAGCTGCGGCATGCCGGAGGCGAGCGCCGGGACCGGCGCCAGCAGCGCCGCGCCGGCGGCCAGGCCGCGCACGAGCAGGCCGCGCACGAGCAGGCCGGGCCGGAAGCGGGCCGCACGGGCGGAAGCGCGAGAGGGCGCCATGACAGTCTCTCCGGGTCGCGCCAGCCGCGGGCCCAGTTGGCCGGGGCCGCGCGGCAGGGCCGGTGGCAGGATCACACGAACAGGATGATGAACGCGATCACCAGCGCGTAGAGCGCCACCGCCTCGGTGAGCGCGAAGCCCAGGATGGCGAGGCCGAACACGCGCTCGCGCGCCGCGGGGTTGCGCGCCACGCTGCTGACCAGCGCGGCGAAGATGTTGCCGATGCCGACGCCCACGCCGGCGAGCGCGATCACGGCGAGGCCCGCACCAATTTCCTTGGCGGAAGCGAGATCCATCAGACAGTTCCTTTCTTGCGTCCGAACGAGACCGGGGCCGGCCCGGCCCGCGGCAGACAGGTTGAGGGGAGCGCGCGCTAGTGCAGATGCACCGCGTCGTGCAGGTAGATGCAGGTGAGGATGGCGAACACGTAGGCTTGCAGCACCGCCACCAGCAGTTCGAACCCGATCAGGATGGTGTTCACCCCGAGCGCGAGCCCGGCCGGCGCCAGGCCCAACAGACCGGCGCCGCCCAGCATGATGACGAAGGCGCCGAACACCTCCAGCATCACGTGTCCGGCCATCATGTTGGCGAACAGACGAACCGACAGCGAGATGAGGCGGGACAGGTAGGACAGCACCTCGATCGGCACCAGCAGCGGGAGCAGCGCCTTCGGCACGCCTTGCGGCACGAAATAGCTGAAGAAGTGCAGCTTGTGGATGTAGAGACCGACCACGGTCGTCATCAGCACCACCGCGACGGTCAACGCGAGGGTCACCGCGATGTGGCTGGTGAAGGTGAAGAAATACGGGAACACCCCGAGCAGATTGCCGAACAGGATGAACAGGAACAGGGTGAAGACGAACGGGAAGAATCGCTTGCCTTCGGGCCCGATCGTCTCGACGCACATGTTATACGTGAATTCGTAGAGCATCTCGGCGGCGGCCTGCAGCCGGCCGGGCACCATCGCGCGCGGGCGCATGCCGAGCCCCAGCAGCGCGAGGGTGAGGATCGCGACGACCGCCATCATCAGGGTGGACTGGCTGAAATCCAGCGAGCGGCCGAGCGCGCCGAACACCGGGTGCAGCTCGAACTGGCTCAGCGCGTCGATCTTGCCGGGTGCGGCCAAGGCGATCGTCCCCTGTCAGTGCCCCGCCGGCGGCGGGGGATGGTTCTTCCGTCCGGGTCCGCGGGCGTCCGGCCGTGGCGCATAGATACGCCAGACGTTCAGCACCCCGGCCGCGCCCCCCAGCGGGACGAACGCGATCAGGAACCACGGCTTGGTGCCGAGCAATCGATCAAGACCCCAGCCGACCGCGCAGGCCACCACCAGCGCGGACACCAGCTCCACCGCGACGCGGAACCCGATCGCCATGGCGGAGGGGTCCTGGTCGCCGGAGGCGCCATCCGGCTTGAGTGGCCCGGGATCCAGGCCCTGACGTTGCCTGGCGGCCCGCAGACGCTCCTCGAAGGAGCCCGGGTCGCCCTGTTCCTCATTCATGTTCGCTCCGGCGAAGTTGCCTTGCCGGAAGGCGGGCGCTTGCTACAGGGGGGTTTGGCGGGTGTCAAGAATGGTTCGGCCGGCATCGGGCTATGCCCGCTGGTGTCCCTTCCCGTCAGACCACGCCAGCCGGCCGCAAAGCGCAGGTCTCCGCGAGCTCCGCCGTTTCGAGTTGGAACGTCGCGTGGCCGATGCCGAAGCGCTCGCGCACCTGCCGCGCGGCGAGCCGCAACAGGCCGGGCGCGTCGGCGTCGGGCGCGTGGACCAGATGCGCGGTCAGCGCGGTCTCGGTCGTGCTCAGCGCCCAGACATGCAGGTCGTGCACCTCGGTCACACCCGGCAGCGCGCGCAGAGCTGCCTCGACCCCCGGCAGATCGATCCCGCCGGGCACGGCATCGATGGCCAGGTTGAGCGAGTCCCGCAGCAGGCCCCAGGTGCCGATCGCGATCACCGCGACGATCGCAAGGCTGGTGGCCGGATCGAGCCAGCGCCGTCCGGTCAGCGCGATCAGCAGCCCGGTCACGACCACCCCGGCCGAAACGGCGGCGTCCGCGGCCATGTGCAGGAACGCGCCGCGGATGTTGAGGTCGCCGGCGCGCCCGCCGGCGAACATCAGCGCGGTCCCGCCGTTGATCAGGATGCCGAGCGTTGCCACGAGGACGACCGTGCCGCCGGCCACCGGGGCCGGCTCGGCGAAGCGTTGCACCGCTTCGACCGCGATCGCGCCGCAGCCGAGCAGCAGCACGACGGCATTGGCGAGCGAGGCCAGGATCGTGCCGCGGCCCCAGCCGTAGGTCCGTGCCGTCGTGGGCGCGCGCCGCGCCAGCACGGTGGCGCCCCAGGCGATCAGCAGCCCGAGCACGTCGCCGAAATTATGGACGGCGTCCGCCAGCAGCGCCATCGAATGCGCGGCCAGCCCATAGAACACCTGCGCCGCCACGAACCCGGCATTGAGCGCGGTGCCGATCGCGAACGCGCGGCCGAAGGAGGCCGGGGCATGGTGATGCCCGTCCGAACCGTGCGGCCCATCGTGATCGTGGTGGTGATGCCCAGGCATGGCAGGTGCTCCGGCGCGGAAAGGGCGTGTCCTGCGCCGCTATCGGTGCAGGCTGCATAGGCGGTGGCTACCGGCGCGGCGCCAGCCCCGTCGCCAGCCCGGTCAGCAGATACACGCCGGCGCTGAAGGTCGCGATCCAGAACGTGCTCGGCCAGTCCGTGACATAGGCCGCCGCCAGCCCCGCCCAGCCCTCCGCCACCGCCAACCCCGCCGCCAGCGCCACGCCGGCCCCGATCCGTGGCGTGAGGCGCTGCGCCGCCGCCGCCGGTCCCACCAGCAGCGCGAACACCAGCAGCACGCCGACGATCTCCGCGCTTTCGGCGGTGGCGATCGCCGCGACCGCCAGGAACAGCACCGAGACCAGCCGCGGGTTCACCCCGCGCGCCGCCGCCAGTTCCGGTTGCAGGCTGGCGAACAGCAGCGGCCGGGCGATCAGCGCCATGCCGCCCAGGCTGACCGCGCCCAGCCCGGCCAGCAGCCAGACCGTGTGCCGGTCCACGCCCAGCAGGTTGCCGAACAGCAGCGCGGTCGTTTCGCTCGCATAGGCCGTGTAGAAGTGCAGGAACAGCAGGCCGAGGCCGAGCGCGAACGCCAGCACGATGCCGATCGCCACGTCGCGCTGCGCCAGCCGCTCGCCCAGCAGTCCTATCGCCACGCCGCCGGCCAGCGTCATCCCCACCAGCCCCCACAGCGGCGCGATCCCGATCAGCGCCGCGCCGGTGGCGCCGGCGAAGCCGATATGCCCCAGCGCGTGGCCGGCGAAAGTCTGCGCCCGCAGCACCAGGAACCATCCGACCACGCCCCCCAGCACGCCGACGATCGCGGCGGCGGCAAAAGCGTGGCGCATGAAGTCGTACTCAAACATCGCCCAATGTCCCGCCGCCGCGGCGGCGAGCAGGCGCGCGCCCTTGCCCCTCTCCCCCCGCGCTTGCGGGGGGAGAGGGGCGGGGTGAGGGGGGGCAGCCCGCCTTCCTCACCCGGTTCGCTCCGCGAACCGACCTCTCCCGCCGCGTGGGAGAGGTGAAGCAGGGGGCGCGACCGTCGCGGGCAAGGTGCGTCATGGCGTGCCCCCATGGGTGTGCGCATGCTCGTGCCGGTGCGCCGCGTGCTCCATGTCCTGCCCGCCGGACATCACGAAGAATCGGCCGCGCACTTGCAGCACCTCGATCGGCGTCGCGTAAAGCTCCGACAGCACCGGGCCGGTGATCACCTCCGCCACCGGGCCGATCGCCGCTTTCCCGGCGCCGAGATAGAGCACGCGATCCATCGCGCCGAGCAGCGGGTTGATCTCATGCGCGCTGAACAGCACTGCGATCCCCAGGCTTTGTTGCACCTGCCGCACCAGCGCCACCACCTCGGCCTGGCGATGCGGGTCGAGGCTGATCAGCGGCTCGTCCAGCAGCAGCAGGCGGGGTTCCCCCAGCAGCGCCTGCGCCAGCAGCAGGCGCTGGCGCTCCCCGCCCGACAGCGCGGCCAGCGGGCGGCGGGCGAGCGCGGTCGCATCCACCAGAGCGAGCGCGCGATCCACCGCTGCCCGCTCGGCCGCGCCGCGCCAGGGCAGGCCCCAGCGCGGTCCGCCGGCGGCGGCGACAAAATCCCAGCCGCGCAGGTGCAGCCCCTGTTCGCCGCGCGCCTGCGGCATGTAGCCGACCGCACGATTTCCGCGCGCCGCCGGCCGGCCGAGCACGCGCAATTGCCCCTCGCGCGGGGCCAGCAGGCCGAGGATTGCGCGCATCAGCGTGGTCTTGCCGGCCCCGTTCGGGCCCAGCACGCCGACGAACTCGCGCGCCGCGACCGCCAGGGTGATGCGGTGCAGGATGTCCCGCCCGCCCAGCGCGAGCGTCAGGCCCTCGCATTCGATCGCGTTCATGGGTGCGGCGGCGCGGCCAGCGCCGCTTCCAGGGCATCGAGCGTGCCGCCGATCCAGGCCTGGTAGGACAGGCCGGCGGGCTCCGTCTCGGTCACGCCCAGCACCGGCACGCCGGCACGGCGGGCGATCTCCAGCAGCCGCCGGGTGGCGGGCGTGGTGGCCTGGCGGTTGTAGATCAGCACGCGCACCGCGCGCGTGCGCAGGTCCCGATCGAACGCCGCGACTTCGGCGGGGCCGGGCTCGGAGCCGTTCATCACCGCGAGCTGGAACCGGCGGTTGCGCATCTTCAGGCCGAGCGCGGCGGCCATGCGGCCGAACACCGGCTCGGTCGCGGTGACCGCGGTGCCGGCGAACCGGGCGCGCAACGCCGCAATGCGGGCGTCGAGCGGGCGCAGGCTGGCGCGGAACCGGGCCAACCGGGTGGCGAAGGTGGACGCCTCGGCCGGGTCCGCGGCGGTCAGGGCGCGGGCGAGGGCATCGGCATAGGCAGGCATCGCCGCCGGGTCGTACCAGAGATGCGGGTTGGACCCGGCGGGGACCCCCAGCAGGCGCGCGATCACCAGCACCTGCCGGCCGGGCACGGGGTTGGCGCGCAGCAGTGCATCCATCCAAGGATCGTAGCCGGCACCGTTCGCCACCACGATGCGCGCGTTCGCCAGGGCGCGGGCCACCGAGGGCGCGGCTTCGAACAGATGCGGATCGGCGGCCGGATTGTTCAGCACCGAGATGACGGTGGCGGCCGGGCCGGCGATCTGGCGGGCGACGTCGGCATAGACCCGCTCGGCCGCGACGATACGCAACGGCACGGCGGCGGCGGCCATGCCGGCGGTCGGCAGGCAGACGGCGAGCAGGGGGACGGCGAGCAGAAGCCCAGCGCGCCGAAGGGCGGCGACGATCCGGCCCGGCGCGCCGCGGAACCGCCAGAGACGAAGCCAAGGTCGCATCGGAGGTCAACACCCAGCGGAGAAAAGTAGCGCAATGTTATAGTATAACATTTTTCTCTGTCCAGGTGGCGCGGAAGGGTCGTCCGGGCGAATGCGCCTCGGGGCACCCCGTGCCGGTTCATCCACAGGATTTTGTGTTTGTCGCGGCCTCCGACCGCTAAATACCCTTCCCGCCCGGCCCGGAGCCGGCTTAGTCTCGGCCCCATGAAATACCATCGGATCTGGCAGGGCGTGCGGATGCGGCAGGTGGCGGCGGGGGAAGACCCGGACGCGCCGCCGCGCCCCATCACCCTTCCCGCCTTGTGGGAACATGCTGCCGCGGAGGCGCTCGCCGCCCTGGTGCCGGGCACGCGAGCGGTGGCGCTGCCGATCGCGGCGGCCGGCTGGATCGCGCCGATCGCCGCGCGAGCCGCCGCCGCCGGCCTGGCCCTGCCGCTGGACGAGCGGCTGCACGCGCTGCTGCTGCGCCGCCAGGCCGCGCCGAACGCCGCCGTCTGGCAGGCCGCGCCGGAGGCGGCGCCGCGCTTCGTGCTGAACCTGCCCGCTTTCGTCGATGCGGCGCATGATTTCG
>JAJZVS010000341.1 GCA_021845555.1 Pseudomonadota bacterium | reverse complement strand
TGACAATTTTCACTCAGGGAGACGGCTGATGCGAGTTCGCGCCCGGCTGCGTGCCGGCCTGCTTGGTTTTGCCTGCCTTGCCGCCGCCGGCGGCCTGCTTCGTCCGGCACCGGCTTCCGCCGCCCTTTCGAAGGCGGTGGCCGCCAAGCTGGATAAGGCGCTCGCTTCCGTAATGGGGCCGTCGCATTTCACCCCGCCCGGACCGGCGATCGATCCCGCGCCGCTCAAGGGCAAGCTGATCTTCACCATCCCGGTCTCCACCGCGATCCCGTTCTGCTCGGTGGTGGATCAGCAGATGGGCGATTTCGCCAAGCGCCTCGGCCTCGGCTTCCAGGTCTGGCAGAACAGTGCCCAGCTGGCGCAATGGGCGCAGGGCTTCACCGCCGCGCAGCAACACAAGGCGTCCCTGGTCAACGTGTTCTGCGGCCTTGACCCGGCCACGGTCGCGCCGCAGGTGCACCAGACGCTGGCGGCGCATATCCCGGTGGTGGCGGCGCACACCTATGCCCAGGGCCAGCCGCCGCTCGCCGGCCTGTCGGCCATCGTCTATGGCGCCTATATCCCGGCGGCCAAGCTGGAAGCGAAATGGGTGATTCGCCAGACCAACGGCGCCGCCGACGTGCTGGTGATCACCTCGCCGGGCACCGCCAACAGCCCGTTCATCCAGAAGGCGCTGGCCGCGCAGTTCAAGAAATACTGCCCCGGCTGCAAGGTGCGCTTCATCGGCGTGAACACGCCCGATTGGGCCACCAAGATCGGCCCGCAGGTGCAGAGCGCGATCCTGTCCGACCCGAAGCTCAACTACGTGATCCCGATCTATGACGGGATGGTGCAGTTCGTGATGCCGTCGATCATCTCCACCGGCGCGTCCGCGCGGGTGAAGATCGCCAGCTTCAACGCCACCCCGGCGGTGCTCGACATGATCCGCACCGGCGACGTTGTCACCTTCGACATCGGCGAGGACACCGCTTGGCTCGCCGGCGCGATCATCGACCAGGACATGCGCCTGCTGCTGCACAAGCCGCTGATCCCGAACTACATCTCGGGCCTGCGCGCGTTCACCAAGGCGAACGTGAAGGATGCGGGCGTGCCGGCGAAGTTCGGCCAGGGCTACGGCGGCTCGGCGGCGGCCGGCTACGCCAAGCTGTGGGGTCTGCACTGAGAGATTGTGGAAGAATGCCCGCCTCGCGCGATCTTCGGGAGAAAGCGGCCAATGATTCCGGCGGGCGTTCTTCCACGCGTTCGATTTCCTTGCAGAGTCTGAACCGGTGCCGCCGATGAGCGCGGCGGTGGACCAACCCGCCGCCGCGCCGGTCCTGCGGCTGCGCCATTTCGCCAAGCGCTTCGGGGGTACCCAGGCGCTGGACGACGTGTCGCTCGACGTGGCGGCCGGGGAGGTGCACGGGCTGCTCGGCCATAACGGTTCGGGCAAATCCACGCTCATCCGCATCCTCGCCGGCTTCCACGCCCCCGAACCTGGCGCGGAGCTCGAAATGAACGGGGTGGCGGTGCGCCTGCCGCTGCGTCCCGGCCAGTTCCGCGAACTCGGCATGGCCTTCGTGCACCAGGACCCCGCCCTGTTGCCGGCGCTGACGGTCACCGAGAACCTCCGCATCGGCGCGCTCGCCCGCGGCGGGATCGGCCGCGTCGGCTGGCGGCGCCAGGCCGCGGCGGTCGGCGCGCTGCTCGACGAATTCGGCATCACCTGCGATCCGCTGGCACGGGTGGAACAGCTCCGCCCCTGGCAGCGCCCGCTGCTCGCCATCGTGCGCGCGGTGGACGAGGTGCGCCGCCTGTCCGCGGCCGGCATCGCCGGGGGCGGGCTGCTGGTGCTGGACGAACCCACCGCCGGCCTGGGCGATGCGTCCGTGGAACGACTGTTCGCGGTGATCGAGCGCGTCCGCACCGCGGGCTTCGGCGTGCTGTTCGTCTCCCACGACCTCGACGAGGTGCTCGCCATCACCGACCGCGTCACCGTCCTGCGCGACGGAAGCGTGGCCGGCACCGGCGTTACCAGCGCGCTCGGCAAGGACGCCCTGGTGGAGATGATCGTCGGGCGGAAGATCGAACGCACCTCCACCCCCGCCACCCCCAAAACCGCCGGCCCGCCGCCGGTCGCGATCGAGGGACTGCGCGGGGCCGGCGTGCGCGATATCGGCTTCACCGTCGGGCGCGGTGAAATCCTCGGCCTGACCGGGCTGATCGGCTCCGGCTTCGCCGAGGTCGGCGCGTTGCTCGCCGGCGCCATGCCCGCCGTCGCCGGTACCCTGCGGCTGGAACAGGCGGTGCAAACCCTGCAAGGCCAGACCGCGCGCGAGGCGATCGCCGCCGGCGTCGCCTACGTGCCCGCCGACCGGCTGCGCACCGGCTGCATCGGCGAACTCAGCATCGCCGAGAACATCGGCCTGCCGGTGCTGTCCCGTCTGACACGGGGCGGTATCCTCTCCGCCGGCGCGCTGACCCGCCACGCCGGCGCGCTCTGCCGGCAGTTCGCGGTGCGCCCCGACGACCCCACCCTGCCGCTCGAATCGCTGTCGGGCGGCAACCAGCAGAAAGCGCTGATCGCCAAGTGGCTGCAACTCGCGCCGAAACTGCTGATCCTGGAAGAACCGACCCAAGGCGTCGATATCGGCGCGCGCGAGCAGATCTTCGCCGCCGTCCGCGCCTGGGCGGCGGAAGGCGCGAGCGTGCTGTGCCTGAGCGGCGATCACGAACAACTCGCGCTGCTGTGCCGCCGCGTCCTGATCTTCCGCCGCGGCCGCATCGTCGCGGAACTGACCGATACCGACGTCACCGAGGAGCGCATGGCGCATGAATGTTTCGGATCCGCCGAGCCACACGATGCCGGCTGACCCCAGGATCGCCGCGGCGCTTCCCGCCGACGCGCCCGGCACCGCCACGCTGCGCCGGCTGTTCGACCGCTACGCCCTGCTGCTGGCCTGGATCGCCACCATCGCCCTGTTCGGCGCGCTGGAGCCGGGCACCTTCCTGCGCGCCGCCAACTTCACCTCCATGTTCAGCTCGCAGTCGGTGCTGGTGGTGCTCACCTACTCCTTCGTCGTCAGCCTGACGGCGGGGGAATACGACCTCTCCGCCGCGCCCGTGCTCACCCTGTCGGCCATGGTGCTGGCAATCCTGAACGCCCAGCTCGGCCTTCCCACCGGCGTCGCCATCCTGCTCGCGCTCGCCGCTGGCGGGATCTGCGGGATCGTCAACGCCGTCCTGGTGGTCTGGGTCGGGATCGATTCGATCATCGTGACGCTCGGCACCGGCACGCTGATCAGCGGCATCGTGCTGTGGATCAGCAACTCCGAGATGATCTCGGGCATCTCCCAGACCCTGGTGAACTGGGTCATCGTGCCCCGGCTGTTCGGCCTGTCGTTCGGCTTCGTCTACGCGCTGCTGCTGACCTTCGCACTGTGGTACGTGCTGGACTACACGCCGCTCGGCCTCAAACTCCTGTTCGTCGGGCGCGGCCGACGCGTCGCCCGGCTGTCCGGCCTCAACGTCCCGCGCCTGCGCGCCGGCGCGCTGATCGCCGGGTCGCTGCTCGCCGCCTTCGCCGGCATCCTCTACGCCGGCACCAGCGGCGCCGCCGACCCCAACTCCGGCGACAGCTTCATGCTGCCCGCCTTCGCCGCCGCCTTCCTCGGCTCCACCGCCGTCCGCCCCGGACGATTCAACGCCTGGGGTTCCTTCACCGCCGTCTACTTCCTGGTCACCGGCATCACCGGCCTGTCGCTGATGGGCATCCAAATCTTCATCCAGGACCTGTTCTACGGCGCCGCCCTCATCATCGGCGTCACCCTGTCGCTCCTGGTCCGCCGCCGCGAACAACGCGACCGCGACGTCGCCGAAAACACCGACGCCTGAACCGCCGGCCCGGAATGCGCCCTCGGAGTGTCCGGGGGGCGTGACGGAGGAGCC
>JAJZVS010000340.1 GCA_021845555.1 Pseudomonadota bacterium | reverse complement strand
CGGGCGCAACAACGCAAGGGACGCTGAGGCATGTGCGGCATCATCGGCGTAATCGGCACCCGCCCGGCGGCCCCGTTGCTGATCGAGGGGCTGCGGCGGCTGGAATACCGCGGCTACGACAGCGCCGGCGTGGCGACGCTGGTGGACGGACAGATCGAACGCCGGCGGGCGCAGGGTAAGCTCGCCAACCTCGCCGCCTCGCTCGATCGCGCGAAGCTGCCCGGCACCACCGGCATCGGCCACACCCGCTGGGCGACGCATGGCGCGCCGACCGAGAGCAACGCGCATCCGCACGGCACCACCCGCGTGGTGGTGGTGCATAACGGCATCATCGAGAACCACGCCGAGCTGCGGGCCGAGCTGGAAGCCGCCGGCCAGGTCTTCGCCACCGAGACCGATACCGAGACGGTGGCGCAGCTGGTCGATCTCTATCTGCAACAGGGCATGGACCCGCTGCAAGCCGCCGGCGCGGCGTTCCGCCGGCTGCATGGCGCCTACGCCCTGGCGATGATCTTCGCCGGCCATCCGGAACTGATCGTCGGCGCGCAGAACGGCGCCCCGCTGGCGGTGGGGTTCGGCGAGGACGAGATGTATGTGGGATCGGACGCGCTGGCGCTGGCGCCGCTGACCCGGCGCATCGCCTATCTGCGCGACGGCGACTGGACGGTGATCGACCGCCACGGCGCGCGCTTCTTCGATGCCGCCGGTGCCGAGGTGACGCGCGAGGTGAAGCTCACCCAGTTCACCGGCGCGTCGATCGGCAAGGGCAATTTCCGCCATTTCATGGAAAAGGAACTGCACGAGCACCCGGCGGTGATCGGCGACACGCTGCACCGGATGGTGAACCCGGCCACGAAAGCGGTCACGCTGCCCGACCTGGCATTCGACCTGGCGCGGGTGACGCGGTTGACCATCAGCGCGTGCGGCTCGGCCTTCTACGCCGGGCTGGTCGGGCGCTGGTGGTTCGAGGCGGTCGCCCGCATCCCGGCCGATGCCGACGTGGCGAGCGAATTCCGCTACCGCGCCCCGCCGCTGCCGGCGGGCGGGCTCGGCCTGCTGGTCAGCCAGTCCGGCGAAACGGCGGATACGCTGGCGGCGCTGCGCTATATGCGCGCCCAGGGCCAGCACGTGTTGAGCATCGTGAACGTGCCGGAAAGCAGCATGGCGCGGGAATCCGATTCGGTGCTGGAAACCGTCGCCGGGCCGGAGATCGGCGTGGCCAGCACCAAGGCCTTCACCGCGCAACTGGCGGTGCTCGCCTGCCTGGCACTGGCGGCGGCGCGGGCGCGCGGGGCGATCGACGCCGCAGGGGAAGCGGCGCTCACCGCGGCGCTGCTGGAGGTGCCGGGCCGGGCGGCCGAGGTGCTGGACCAGCAGGCGGCGATCGCGGCGCTGGCGGTGCGGATCGCCAAGGCGCGCGACGTGCTGTATCTCGGCCGCGGCAACTGCTTCCCGATCGCGCTGGAAGGCGCGCTGAAGCTGAAGGAAATCAGCTATATCCACGCCGAGGGCTATGCCGCCGGGGAGATGAAGCACGGACCGATCGCGCTGATCGACCCGGCTGTGCCGGTGATCGCCATCGCCCCCTCCGGCCCGCTGTTCGATAAGACCGCGTCCAACCTGCAAGAAGCCGCCGCCCGGGGCGGGCCGGTGATCGTGCTGAGCGATGCCGAAGGCGCGGCGCGGCTGCGCGGGATCGCCACCGAGACCGTGGTGCTGCCGACGGTCGATCCGTTCGTGGCACCCATCCTGTATGCCATCCCGGTGCAGCTGCTGGCCTATCACGTGGCGGTGCTCAAGGGGACGGACGTGGATCAGCCGCGCAACCTGGCGAAATCGGTCACGGTCGAGTAGCGGCGCGGCGGCTTCACCTCTCCCGCAGACGGGAGAGGTGAAGGCTCGGGTTTGCGTTCTCTTATTGTTCTTGACGGCGGTGGTGACGTTTGCCACAGTCTGCCCGAACGGACAGGGAACGGCGCCATGCGCGAAGCCACCTTGGAAGACTCGGATATCGTCCCAGGGGGCGTCGTCCCAGGGGGCGTCATCGTGGACCGGGACGCAATCGCCGCGCTCGACCGCGCCGGCCTGCCCGACCCGGCGCCGGAGGACGGCCGGCCCGCCGGCCTGGCGCGGCACGGCCGGGGTGCGGTCTCCAACCCGCCGGTGCGGTTCGACGCCACCGCCGCCACCCCGTTCGACGACGGGTGGGAGACGCTGGTAGAGGATTTCGCGGCGCTGCCGCCGCTGCCCACCACTCTGATCCGCGACGCCACCCGCTCGGCGATCAGCTGGAACACCTCGCCCGACATCGGCTTCGACCGGGCGGTGAACCCGTACCGGGGCTGCGAGCACGGCTGCATCTACTGCTACGCGCGGCCGACGCATGCCTATCTGGGCTACTCGCCCGGCCTCGATTTCGAAACCAAGCTGGTGTTCAAGCCGGACGTGGCGGAACTGCTGGAGAAGGAACTGCGCAAGCCCGGCTACGCCCCGGCGGTGCTGGCGCTGGGGACCAACACCGATCCCTACCAGCCGGTGGAGCGCACCCTGAAACTGACCCGCGCGGTGCTGGAGGTGCTGGATAAGTTCAACCACCCGGTCAGCATCGTCACCAAATCGGCCGGCGTGCTGCGCGATCTGGATATCCTGACCGCGATGGCGCAGCGGCGGCTGGTGCGGGTGCATCTGTCGGTCACCACGCTGGAAGCCGGGCTGGCGCGGCGGATGGAGCCCCGCGCCGCCACCCCGGCCCGCCGGCTGGCTGCGATCGCCGCGCTTTCGCGCGCCGGCATTCCCACCGGCGTGATGGCCGCGCCGATGATCCCCGGCCTGAACGACATGGAACTGGAACGCATCCTGCGCGCCGCCGCCGAGGCCGGGGCCCGCCACGCCGGCTATATCCTGCTGCGCCTGCCGCTCGAGGTGCGCGAGATGTTCGCCGACTGGCTCGCCGCGCATGTCCCGGACCGCGCCCGCCACGTGCTGAGCCTGGTGCGGGAGACCCGCGGCGGCGCACTGTCGGACCCGAGGTTCCACCATCGGATGGCGGGCAGCGGCGTCTATGCCGACCTGCTGGCGCGCCGCTTCGCCCGTGCCGCACGCCAGTTCGGGTTCGACGAGGCGCGCACCGGGCTGGACGCCTCCCGCTTCGCGGTGCCCGGCGCTGCGCCCGCGGCGGCGGAGGCGCAGCTGTCGCTGTTCTGACGTCGCGGTTCTGATATCGCCGTTCTGGCCGGGCCGGTTGGCAAGCCGCGCCGCCTCGGGCCAGAATGGACCAACGCAAGCAAGGGGAGGCGAGCATGGCCGATCGCGTGGCGGTGGTGACCGGGGCAGGCAGCGGGGTCGGACGGGCGTCCGCGCTCGCGCTGCTGAACGACGGCTACGCGGTGGCGCTGGCCGGGCGGCGCAAGGACGCGCTGGAGGAAACCGCCGGCATGGCCAAGGCGGGCACGCCGCTCGCGGTGCCGACCGACGTGAGCGATCCGGCCAGCGTGGCGGCGCTGTTCGCCGCCGTGAAGGACCGGTTCGGCCGGCTGGACGTGCTGTTCAACAATGCCGGCACCAACGTCCCCTCCACCAATTTCGGCGATTTCACCTGGGAGCAATGGCGTTCGGTCGTGGCGGTCAACCTGGACGGGATGTTCCTCTGCGCCAACGCCGCCTTCCGCATGATGCGCGACCAGACCCCGCAGGGCGGTCGGATCATCAACAACGGTTCGATATCGGCGCACGCGCCGCGGCCGGGCTCGGTCGGCTATACCTCCACCAAGCACGCGATCACCGGGCTGACCAAGACGATCTCGCTCGACGGGCGGCGCTACGACATCGCCTGCGGGCAGATCGACATCGGCAACGCCGCCACGCCGATGACCGCGCGCATGGCCCGCGGCGTGCCGCAGGCCAACGGGGAGATGAAGGTGGAACCGACGATGGACGTGGAGAACGTCGCCCGCTCCATCCTGCT
>JAJZVS010000009.1 GCA_021845555.1 Pseudomonadota bacterium | reverse complement strand
CCCTGGACCCCTCGGACGGGTTCGCCAGGAACGGGGGCGCTACCCGGACCAGCCAAGGTCCGGGTAGCGCCCCCGTTCCTGGCGAAGCCATTAGCGGGTTCCAAGGGCGATGCCCTTGGCGGGGGTCCAGGGGGCAGCGCCCCCTGGCCTTCTTCCTCCCCGCCCCCCGGATTCCCACGCATCTCCCGTGGTACCCACTGGTCGAGCGCGGCGGCCAGCGGGGCGGCGGCCGGGGCTTGCAGGGCGGCTTCGAGCAGCTGCCAGGTGTGGGGGGCGTAGGCGAGGTAGTGGGGCCGGTGGTCGCGGTGGGCGAGGCGGACCCATTGGGTGGCGACGCGGAGGTGGCGTTGGGCGGCGCAGGCGTCGAAGGCGGTTTGGAAGGCGTGTCGGTCGAGCTCGGGGCGGGCGGCGAGCAGGCGGGCGATGGCGCGGGGGGCGAGGTGTTGCGGGAGGTCTCGGCGTGCGTCCTGGACCAGGGAGACGAGGTCGTAGGCGGGGTGGCCGATGGCGGCGCTTTGGAAGTCGAGCAGGCCGACGCGGCGCGGGCCGCTGCGGTCGGGGAGCCAGATCAGGTTGCCGGCGAAGAAGTCGCGGTGGACGAAGCCTTGGGGGCCGGCGGCCAGCGGGGCGAGCATCGCGGCGAGGGCTTCGGCGATGTCGGTGCGGGCGGCGTCGGGGGGCGGGGCGCCGAAGGCGGCGGGCCACCACCAGGCGAACAGCGGATCGAGCGTGGCGGCGATCATGGCTGTCGCGTCCCAGCGCGGGAGGCTGTCGGGCGGTGGGTTGGTTTGCAGCACCGCCAGCGCGTCCACCGCGGCGTCGAACAGGGTGTCGGCGGCGTGCTCCAGCAGGGTGGGGAACAGTGCGTCGCCGAGGTCTTCTTCGAGCACCAGCCCGGCGTCGGGGTCGGCAGCGAGGATTTCGGGGGCGGACAGGCCGAGCGCGTGCAGGTGGGCGGCGATGCGGAGGAACGGGCGCGTGTCCTCGGGCGGCGGGGCGTCCATCAGCACCGCGGGGCGCGGGCCGTCGGTGAGGCGCAGGTAGCGGCGGAAGCTGGCGTCCTGGGCGAGCGGGGCGGCCTGCGTGCCGCCGAAGCCGTGGCGGGCGAGGAAGGCGGCGATGGTGGCGTCACGGCTCATGCGAGAAGGCCAATCCGGTCGGGCCAGCCGGTGAGCAGGGCGTGGCGGGTGTCTTGGGTTTCGTCGCCGGGGGTTTCCCCTTCGGGGGCGGCGGCGAGCAGGATCGTCAGCGTGCCGGGTGCCTCGGCGGCCGGGCGCAGGGGGCCGAGCCGGTCGGGCCATTCGACCAGCACGAGGTCATCGCGGGCTTCGTCCCAGCCCAGTTCGGCCAGCGCGGCGGGACCGTCCAGGCGCCAGAGGTCGAAATGATGCACCGGGCCGAGGCCGGTGGCGTAGGTCTGCACCAGGGTGAAGCTGGGGCTCGGCACCTCCAGCGCGGGATCGCCGGTGGCGGCGCGCAGGAAGGCGCGGGCGAACGCGGTCTTGCCGGCGCCGAGCGGGCCTTCCAGCAGGATCGCATCGCCCCGGCGGGCGAGGCGCGCCACCGCGGCGGCAAGCGCCTCGGTGGCGGCGAGGCACGGCAGATCGCGCCGCAGGTGAGGGGGGAGGGGAGCCATGCGGCGCGCAGTGTGCCGCAGGCGCACGGGCGGCGACAACCGCCCGTGCCTGGGCTTGATCGTGGCGGCGGGCGCTACGCCGCCGCGGCCCGCCAGCCGCGCGCGTAGGCGGCCAGCGCGTCGTCGGCCACCGGCACGATCGGCGTGAAGTCGCGGTGGGCGATCCAGTCCGGCCGGGTCGGCGTGCGGATGTGGTTGGAGACGGCGTTCAGCGTCAGATACACAATCTTGCGCGGATAGGGCGTGATGTTGCCGGCCGAGCCATGGACCAGGTTGCCGTGGAACATCATCACCCCGCCCGGCTTGCCGGTGGGGGCGACGATTCCGCCCTGCGCGACCAGCCGGGTGACGGTGTCCTGATCCAGCGTCCACAGCGGGTAGGACGTGGTGGCCAGGTCGTGGCCGGCGGCGAGCACGCCCTCGGTGTGGCTGCGCGGGACCAGCATCAGCGGGCCGTTGATCGGCATCACCTCATCGACGAACACGGCGATGTTCATCGCGCGCGGTTCCGGCATGCCGTCGTCGCGCGCCCAGGTGCCGTAATCCTGGTGCCACTGCCAGACGTCGCCGTCGAACGCGGCTTTGGCGTTGATCTTGAACTGGTGCATGTAGAGGTGTTCGCCGAACACCTGCTCGATCGGTTCGATCAGGCGCGGGTGCGCGCCGAGCAGGCGGAACGCCTCGTTGTAGGTGTGCGCGGCGAAGGCGGTGCGCGGGGCGCCGGTTCTCTCGCGCCAGATCTCCTCGCGCGGGGTGTGGAAGATCGCCTCGGCCTCGCGGCCCAGCACGGCGGTTTCCTCCGGCGTGAACAGTTCCGGCAGGAACAGCCAGCCCTCGGTGCGGAACTGGTCGAGTTGCTGTTGGTTCAGGCGCATGGATGTGTCTCCTCAACCGGCCAGATAGCCGCCATCGACATAGAGCTCCGCCCCGGTGACGTAGCTCGCTTCGTCCGACGCCAGGAACAGCGCCGCGTTCGCCACTTCGTCCACTTCGCCGGTGCGCCCGAGCGGGACGCGTTTCAGCATCTTCGCCCGCGTCGCCGGATCGGCGGTGGCGCCCGAGGTGCGCATCGGCGGCATCAGCCCGGGATGGATCGTGTTGACCCGGATGTTGTCCTTGCCGAACTGCACCGCGGCGGACTTGCTCATGATCCGCACCGCGCCCTTCGAGGCGTTGTAGCCGAGATGGATCTGGTTCTGCCCGGTATTGCCCGAGATCGACGACAGGTTGACGATCGACCCGCCGCCGGCCTTCTGCATCGCCGGGATCTGGAACTTCATCCCCAGGAACACGCCGGTCGCGTTCACCGCCATCAGCCGGTTCCAGGCGTCGGTCTCCAGCGTGTCGGTGACCTTGCTGCCGCTGATGCCGGCGTTGTTCACCGCGATGTGCAGCGTGCCGTAGGCCGCGATCGTGGCATCGACCGCGGCGCGCCAGCTGGCTTCGTCGGTCACGTCGAGATGGACGAAGCGCGCCTCGCCCCCCTTGGCGCGGATCGCGTTCACCACCGCCGCGCCGTCGGTGTCCAGCAGGTCGGCCACCACCACCCTGGCGCCCTCGGCGCCGAAGCGCCTGGCGGTCGCCGCCCCCATGCCGGAGGCCGCGCCGCTGATGATCGCCACCTTGCCTGCCAGCCGCATGGTCGTTTCCCCCTGATTCCGGCCGGAGTTTGCCATGCGCCCCCCGGCTTGGCTACCGCCCGGTAATCGGGGTAGGGAATGGCCCAGCATCAGGAGCTTCCCGGCATGGCGCATCGCGGCCTGACCTTCGGCATCTTTCTCGCCCCGTTCCACCGGCTGGGCGAGAACCCCACGCTGGCCATCGGCCGCGACGTGGAACTGATCGAATGGCTCGACCACCTCGGCTATGACGAAGCCTGGATCGGTGAACACCATTCGGCGGGGTGGGAGCTGATCGCCTCGCCCGAGCTCATCATTGCCGCCGCGGCGGAACGGACGAAGCACATCAGGCTCGGATCCGGCGTGACGTCGCTGCCGTATCATCATCCGCTGCTGGTGGCGCAGCGCTTCGTGCAGCTCGACCACATGACCCGCGGGCGCGCGATGCTGGGTTGCGGGCCGGGCGCGCTGACCTCGGACGCGTATATGCTGGGGATCGAGCCTTCGACGCAGCGCCCGCGCATGCTGCAATCGATGGACGCGATCATGCGCCTCCTGGCCTGCCAGGAGCCGGTGACGATGAAGACCGACTGGTTCGAGCTGCGCGAGGCCCGGCTGCACCTCGCACCCTATACCGATCCGCATTTCGAGATCGCGGTGGCGAGCACGATCACGCCGTTCGGCATGATCGCGGCGGGGACCCACGGTGTCGGCGTGCTGTCGATCGGCGCCGGCCTGCCCGGCGGGCCGCAAGCGTTGGCCGCGCAGTGGAAGATCGCCGAGGACGCGGCGGCCAAGGCCGGCAAGACCGTGACGCGCAAGAAGTGGCGCGTGGTGGTGAACGCGCATATCGCCGAGGATGACGAGCAGGCGCTGCGCGAGGTGGCGAAGGGGGAACGGATCGAAACCGTGACCTATTTCGAGGACACGCTGGGCCGCCCGCCCGGCCGGTCGGACGATCCGCTGCGGGAGGGCGTGGCGATGGGCACCACGCTGGTGGGATCGCCCGATACCGTCGCCAAGGGTATCCGCCGGCTGCTGGAATACAGCCAGGGCGGGTTCGGCGGCATCCTGTTCCGCGCGCATGAATGGGCGAGCCGCGAGCAGATCATGCGCAGCTACGAGCTGTTCGCGCGCTACGTGATGCCGCAGTTCCAGGGGTCGCTGGACACCGTGACCGGCTCGGCCGGCTGGGCGCGGGAGAATCGCAAGCAGGTGTTCGGCGGCACGGTGGAAGCCGTGAAGCGCGCCTTCACCGATTTCGGCGCGGCGGTGCCGGAGGAGTTTCGCTCGCGCACGATCGGCGCGCGGGACGATTGATGACGTTCCTCACGCCGCCCGTCCCGGAGCTGCCGCGGTCCGGAGACCGGCCGCGGCGGCTTCGCGGCCGGGGTGGTCTTGACGTGTTCGTCGTTTAGGTACAGATATCTGTACGGATTTGGAGGCGGCCGATGAGCGCCGTTACATACACCGATCTTCGTGAACACCTCGCCCGCCACTTGGACCAGGTGGTCGAAAGCGGCGCCCCCCTGCTGGTCACCCGCCAGGGCGGCAAAGGCAACGTGGTGTTGATCTCCGAGACCGAGTTTGAAGGCTGGCAGGAAACCGTGCACCTGCTGCGCGATCCGGCCAACGCCGCACGCCTGCTGCGCTCGGTGCGCGAAGCGGACGCGGGCCGGACGCAGGAACGCAGCTTGATCCATCCGGCCGCTGCAGAGGCGTGAAGGTCTATTTCACCGACCACGGCTGGGATGACTACCTGTTTTGGGCCCGCACTGATCGCCGCGTCCTCGACCGCTTGAATGCGCTGATCGAGGATGCACGGCGCAACCGCTCCACCGGTCTCGGCAAGCCCGAGCCCCTGAAGGGTGATCTCGTGGGCTGGTGGTCCCGCCGGCTCTCCGCCGAGCACCGGCTGGTGTACCGCATCAGCGGTCAGCCGGGGATAGAACAGCGCATCGAGATCGCTGCTTGCCGCTATCATTACGGCGCCCCCTGACCGGGCATCGCCCGCCCCCCCAAGACACGCGCGATCCGCCATGTCACCCTCCGCCCACACCATGGCGGAGGCCTCCATGCCCGACTTCCTCTGCACCACCTGCGGAACCCAGTACCCGACTTCGGAAACCCCGCCGCCGGCCTGCGCGATCTGCCAGGAGGAGCGGCAATACGTGAACCCGCTCGGCCAGGCCTGGACCACCGCGCCCGCCTTGATGCGGACCCACCGTAACAGCTTCGGGGAGCACGAACCGGGCCTGCTCGGCATCGGCACCGTGCCCGCCTTCGCCATCGGCCAGCGCGCCCTGCTGGTGAGCACCCAAGCCGGCAACGTGCTGTGGGACTGCATCAGCCTGATCGATCCCGCCACCGTGCGCATCGTCGCCGCGCTGGGCGGGATCGCCGCGATCGCCCTCTCCCACCCGCACTACTATTCCGCCATGGCGGACTGGAGCCATGCCTTCGGCAACGCGCCGATCTATCTGCACGCCGCCGATCGCCAGTGGGTGATGCGCCCCGATCCGGCGATCCGCTTCTGGGAGGGCGACACGCAGGCGCTGCTGCCCGGCGTGACGCTGCTGCGTCTCGGCGGGCATTTCGCCGGCGGCACGGTGCTGCACTGGGCGCAGGGCGCCGGCGGGGCAGGGGCGCTGCTGTCGGGCGACATCGTCCAGGTGGGGCCGGACAAGCGGGTGAGCTTCATGCGCAGCTATCCCGACCTGATCCCGCTGGATGCGGGCACGGTGCGGCGGATCGCCGATCGGCTCGATCCCTGGGCGTTCGAGCCGATCTATGGGGCTTGGTGGGAGCGGGTGATCCCGGCCGGCGGCAAGGCGGCGGTGGCGTATTCCGTCCGCCGCTACATCGCGGCCGTCAGTGGTCCACCGCCGGACTGACCGGCACCGTCAGGGGGCGCATCCCGCCACGGCCGGTCAGGCGATCAGCCGGCGAACCAGTGGAACAGGCCAAGGTGGTTGAGATCGTTCCAGGTGGCGAAGATGAACAGCCCGGCCAGCAGCGCCAGCCCGGCGCGAAAACCGTATTCCTGCGCGCGCTGGGGCAGCGGCCGGCCGCGCACCGCCTCGAACAGGTAGAACAGCAGATGCCCGCCATCCAGCACCGGGATCGGGAACAGGTTGATCATGCCGATATTCACCGACAGCACGGCGATGAAGGACAGCAGGCTCGCCACCCCCATCGCCGCGACCTGGCCCGACATCTCGGCGATGCGGATCGGCCCGCCGATCTCCCCGGAATTGCCCGAGCCGGAGATCATCTTCGCCACGCCCTGCGCGGTTTGCGCCGTCACGCTCCAGGTCTCCGTCACCCCGGCCACCATCGCCGCCGGAATCGACAGCGGCTGGTAGGAGACCAGCCCGCCGCGGATCCCGAGCAGGCCGATCTTGCGGCCGTCCTCCAAGCTGGAATGAGTGACAACCGGCAGCGTCAGCGCCGCCCCCGCCCGCTGGACCCGCAGCGTCATGGCGGTATCCGGATGGGCCGCGACCAAGCGCTGCAACGCGGTGAAATCGGCGATCTTCCTGCCGTCCACCGCCTCGATCCGGTCCTTCGGTTGCAGCCCCGCGGCGGCGGCGGCGGAGCCCGGCAGCACGCTTTCCACCACCGGCAGCAGCACCGGCCGCCCGACGGAACCGAACAGGAACGCGAACAACACGATCGCCAGGACGAAATTCGCCACCGGTCCGGCGGCGATCACGATGGCGCGGGAGAGCAGGGACTTCTCATGGAACGTGCCGCCCGGCTTCCAGGCGGCGCGCACTTCCGCCGATACGGTCTCGGGCCGTTCCTGGCCGTGCAGCTTCACGTAGCCACCGAGGGGGATCCAGGCCAGTTTCCAGACCGTGCCGTGGCGATCGGTCCAGCTCGTCAGCGCCCGGCCGAAGCCGATCGAGAAGGTTTCCACGTAAACCCCGCGCCAGCGCGCGGCGAGGTAGTGGCCGAGCTCATGGACGAAGACCAGCACGCCCAGCACCACGACGAAGGCGCCGGCACTGCGTGCAAAATCCAGAACGGCGTGCATCAGCTCAGATCCTCATCCCGCGTCGGCGCAGGACTATCATGATGCGCGAGCATCGTCCATTCTTTTAGCGATCCTGCGGGCCTCGGCATCGATTTCTACAACTTCCGCGAGTGTTTCCGTCGCCGGCGCGCCCATTCGGTCCAGCACGCGCGCCACCAGAGCGGCGATGTCCAGGAAGCCGATCCGGCGTTGCAGGAAGGCCTCCACCGCCACTTCGTTCGCGGCGCTCAGGATGGTGGGGGCGCCGCCCCCCGCCCGCAAGGCCGCACGCGCCAATTCCAGCGCCGGAAACCGCTCGGCGTCGGGCGGGAAGAACTCCAGCCGCGCCACCGCGGCGAGATCGAGCCGGGGCGAGGCGGTCGGCATGCGCGCCGGCCAGGCGAGCGTGTGCGCGATCGGGATCCGCATGTCCGGCGCACCTAACTGCGCCAGCACGCTGCCGTCGCGGTAGCAGACCATGCCGTGGATCACCGACTGCGGATGCACCAGCACCTCGATCATCGGCTCCGGCAGGTCGAACAGCCGCGCCGCCTCGATCACCTCCAGGCCCTTGTTCATCAGCGTGGCGGAATCGATGCTGATCTTCGCCCCCATCGACCAGACCGGGTGCTTCAGCGCCGCTTCCGGCGTGGCGCGGGCCATCTCCTCGCGGGAGGCGGTGCGGAACGGTCCGCCCGAGGCGGTGAGCACGATCTTCTCCACCGCGCCGCGGTTGCCGTCGGCGAGGGATTGGAAAATCGCGTTGTGCTCGGAATCGACCGGCAGCAGCGTCGCGCCGGCCGCGCGCACCGCGCGCAGCATCACGTCCCCGGCGCAGACCAGCGCTTCCTTGTTGGCGAGCGCCACCGCGCCGCCGCGCCGCACCGCGGCCAGGGTGGAGGCGAGGCCGGCGGCGCCGGTGATCGCGGCCATGGTCCAGTCCGCCGGCAACGCCGCCGCCGCCTCCACCGCCTCCGGCCCGGCGGCGGCGGTGATGCCGGTCCCGGACAGCAGCGCCCGCAATTCGGCGTAGGCGGCCGGATCGGCGACGACGGCATGCGCTGCGCCGAGCGCGATCGCCTGCTCGGCGAGCAGCCTTGCGTTGCGCCCGGCGGCCAGCGCCACCACCCGGAAGCTGCCCGCCGGTGCGGCGGTCAGCAGATCGACGGTCTGCGTGCCGACGCTGCCGGTGCTGCCGAGAATGCTGACGGTGCGGGGTTGCGACGCTGGGTTCATCCCCACAGCACTACCCCAGGACCCAGCAGATACGCCAGCAGTGCCGCCAGCGGGACCACCGCCAGCACTGCGTCCAGCCGGTCGAGCAGCCCGCCGTGGCCGGGGATGAGCCGCCCGGAATCCTTTACCCCGAAGCAGCGCTTGGCGCAGCTTTCCGCCAGATCCCCGCCCTGGCCGAGCACCGAGACGACCGCGCCCAGCGCCGCCGCGCGGGCCAGCGCCGCCGGATCGCGCCCGGCGGTGCAGACGAGGGCGACCAGCGTGCCGACCGCCGCCGCCGTGGCCAGCCCGCCCACCGCGCCGGCCCAGGTCTTGCCCGGCGACAGGCGCGGGGCCAGCCGCGGCCCGCCGATCAGCCGCCCGGCCAGATAGGCGCCGACGTCGCTGGCCCATACCGCCAGCACCAGGAACAGGACATTCACCCGTCCGGCCGCCGGGTCGGCACGCAGCCAGATCAAGGCGACGCCCGCTAACACGATCCAGCCGAGGCCGGCCAGCCGCGAGCCTCCCCAGGCCGAGCCGCACAGCCGCGCCCACTCGATCCCCAGGCCAAGCGCGACCAGGCCGATCAGCCCCGCGAACACGGCGCCGCCGATCCAGATCGCGGCCAGCGCGAGCGGCGCCATGACCACGGCCGAAACCACCCGCAGACGGAGATCGCCCCAGCGCGCCGCCCTCGCCGCCCGCGCCGCCTGCGTCCCCGGGAGGGGCGGGCCGGGGCTAACCGGGGCGGGCGCCAAAACGCCGCTCCCGTCGCGCAAATTCGGCCAGGGCGGCGGCGAAATGGGTCGCGCCGTAGTCCGGCCAGAGCACGTCCTGAAAGACGAGTTCGGCATAGGCGGCCTGCCAGAGCAGGAAATTGGACAGCCGCTGCTCGCCGGAGGTGCGGATCAGCAGATCGGGATCGGGCATCCCGGCGGTGGACAGGCGGGCGGCGACCGCCGCCGCGTCGATCGCCTCCGGGTCGAGCCGGCCGGCCCGCGCCTCGATCGCCAGGGCGCGCGCCGCCTGCGCGATCTCGTCCCGCGCGCCATACGACAGCGCGACGTTCAGGTTGAGCCGCGTGTTGGCGGCGGTGGAGGACTCGGCGGTGGCGAGCTCGGCCTGGATGTCGGCGGGGAAGCGGGCGCGGTCGCCGATGATGCGCAGGCGCACGCCGTTGGCGCGCAGCTCGGCGATCTCGCTCTTCAGGTAGTGGCGCAGCAGGCCGGTGAGGTCGAGCACCTCGCCCGCCGGGCGGCGCCAGTTCTCGCTGCTGAAGGCATAGAGCGTGAGCCAGGCCACCCCCTGGTCGATCGCCGCCTCGATGGTGCGGCGGACCGCGCGGGCGCCCTCGCGGTGGCCGGCCACGCGCGGCAGGTGCCGCGCCGCGGCCCAGCGGCCGTTGCCATCCATGATGACCGCGACATGGACCGGGACATGGACCGGGCCATGGACCGGCGGGCGCGGGGCCGCCGTGGGCTGCTGCGCCGCCATGCGCGGGGTCAGACCTGCTTGATGTCGCGTTCCTTCTCGGTCAGCATCTCGTCCACCCGCTTGATGTACTGGTCGGTGAGTTTCTGCACGTCCTCGGCCCAATGCTTGGCGATGTCTTCGCCGATTTCGTGCTTTTTCTCGAAGGTCTTGACCTGTTCCATGCCGTCGCGGCGCACGCCGCGCACCGCGACCCGGCTGCCCTCGGCGTATTTATGGGCGGTCTTCGCCAGTTCGGCGCGCCGCTCGGTGGTGAGCTGGGGGATCGGCACCCGCACCAGCTGGCCGTCCGCGGCCGGGTTGAGGCCGAGGCCGCAGTCGCGGATCGCCCGCTCCACCGCGCCCACCAGCGAGCGGTCCCAGACCTGCACGGTCAGCATGCGCGCTTCCGGCACGCCGACGGTGCCCACTTGGTTGAGCGGCACGTCGTTGCCGTAGGCATGCACCCGCACCGGCTCCAGCAGGGCGGGGCTGGCGCGGCCGGTGCGCAAGCCGGCGAACTCGCGCCGGAGCGTCTCCAGCGCGCCGTCCATCCGCCGGGTGAGGTCTTGTTTCAATGCGTTGAGATCGGCTGGCATCGCTCAGGCTCCCGTGTTGCCGCTGCTACCCCTGCTCGACGATCCGGGTGAACCGCCCCTCGCCGCGGATCACCGCGGGGAAGGCGCCGGGGGCATGGATGTTGAAAACGACGATCGGCAGCGCGTTCTCCCGCGCCAGGCTGATCGCGGCGGCGTCCATCACCGCCAGCTGGTTGGCCAGCACGTCCTGGTAGGTGAGCTGGTCGTAGCGCTCGGCCAGCGGGTGGTGGCGGGGATCGGCGGCATAGACGCCATCGACCTGGGTGCCCTTGAACAGCGCGTCGCAGCCCATCTCGGTCGCGCGCAGCGCGGCGGCGGTGTCGGTGGTGAAGAACGGGTTGCCGGTGCCGGCGGCGAAGATCACCACCCGGCCCTTCTCCATGTGCCGCTCGGCGCGGCGGCGGATATAGGGTTCGCAGACGGAGGCCATCGGGATGGCCGATTGCACCCTTGTGGGGACGCCGCAGCCCTCCAGCGCGCCCTGCATGGCGAGCGCGTTCATCACCGTGGCCAGCATGCCGATATAGTCTGCCTGGGCCCGCTCCATCCCGGCGGCGGCGGCGGAGACGCCGCGGAAGATGTTGCCGCCGCCGATCACCAGGCAGACCTGCACGCCCATCGCCACCACCGCGCCGATATCGGCGGCGATCGCCTTCACCATGTCGTTGTCGAGCCCGTAGTCGCGCTTGGCCATCAGCGCCTCGCCGGACAGCTTCAACAGGACGCGCTGATAGACCGGCTGTTCTGGCATGCGATCCTGCAACCTCGGCGCTGGTGGGAAATGCGGCGGTGGAAAGTGCGGCACCCTAGTTGGGCGAGGGCGGAAACGCCAGGGGGGAAGGGAAGCGGCCCGCCCGTCACGCCCCCCCGCCTACTTGCCGAACACCAGGTTCGGCAGCCACAGCGTCATGGCCGGCCAGTAGGTGATGAGGCCCAGCACCAGCAGCAGGATCACCAGGAACGGCAGGATGCCGCGGATCACCTCGCCGATCGGCGCGTCCGAAATCGTGGACAGCACATAAAGGTTCAGCCCCACCGGCGGGTGCACCAGCCCCACCTCCATGTTGTGGGTGAAGATGATGCCGAAATGCACCGGATCGATCCCGAGCGGAACCAGCACCGGCGCCAGGATCGGCATCACCAGCAGCAGGGTGCTGACCACTTCCAGGAAGCAGCCGATGATCAGCAGCATGATGTTGGTCGCCAGCAGGAACTCCCAGGTGCTGAACCCTTGGTGGGTGGCGAACTCCACGATCTGCGCCGGCACGCCCGACCCGGTCATCCAGTGGCCGAACACCAAGGCGGTCGCGATGATCAGCATGATGACGCCGGCCGACGACAGCGCCTCGGCGATCACGTCCAGCGTGCGGGTCCAGCGGAAGCCGCGATAGACGAACACGCTCACCAGCAACGAGGTGACCGCGGCCATCGCCGCCGACTCGGTCACCGTCATGAACCCGCCGTAGATGCCCACCAGCACCACCGCCGGCACCGCCATCGCCGGCAGGCCCCGCCAGGTGACGCGCAGCCGCTGGGCGAACGCCAGCGACGGCTCGGACGGAAAGTTCTTGTACCGCGCGTACCACAGCACCCAGACGAAGAACGCGCCCGCTTGCAGCAGTCCGGGCAGGATGCCGGCCAGGAACAGCCGCGGCACTGATTGCTCGGTGACGATCCCGTACAGGATCAGCGCCAGCGACGGCGGGATCACCACGCCGATGGTGCCCGAGGCGCCCAGCACGCCGAGCGCGAAGGAGCGCGGATAGCCGCGCGCGATCATCGCCGGCAGCAGGATGGTGCCCATCGCCAGCGCGGTGGCGACCGAGGACCCGGAAATCGCCGCGAACAGCGCGCAGGACACCACCGCGACCAGCCCGAGCGAGCCTTTTACGCCGCCCAGCCAGGCGGCCGACAGATCCACCAGCGCCTGCGCCACCCCGCCGCGGCGCATGAACGCCGCCGCCATCACGAACAACGGCAGCGACATCAGCGTGCTGGAATTGAGCTGGTCGATCATGTTCTGGGCCAGCCCGATCATCGGCTGGCCCGACACGGAATAGAGCACCGCGGCGCAGGCGCCGAGTACCAGGAAGATCGGCATGCCCGCGGCCAGCAGGCCGAAGAACAGCACAAGGAAACCGACGGTGAACATCGCGCGGGCGGCCTATTCGGTCAGCGAGGCGATCAGGTCGGCCGGTGCCTCGTGCGCGAGGCTGTGGCCGACGGTCATGGTCTTGGGGTCGAAAAAGAACAGATAGCGGATCAGCCGGATCACATAGCGCCCCAGCATCAGCGCGCCGCCGGTGGGCAGCGCGGTGTAGTAGATCCAGATCGGGAATTGCAGATCCGACGAGCTGCGCTGATCGAGCAGCACCGCGGTGCCGACCACCGCCCAGCCATACCACAGGAGGCCGAAGGTGAAGGCGATCGCCACCAGGCAGTTGAACGTCTCCACCCAGCGCTGCACCCCCGGCGAGAGCAGGCGCAGCACCAGATCGGGGCGCACCATGCCGTCGTTGCGCACCAGCTGGCTGGCGATGATCATGATGGCCCAGACCATCACGTAGACGATGACTTCCTCGGCCCAGTTGATCGCATTCGCCGGGTCGATATAGCGGCCGAACACCTGCACCACCGCGATGATCATCGCGAAGGCTCCGAGCAGACCTACCAGCAGGCGTTCAAGTTGGTTCCAGGCGTTGGCGGCGCGGGTGAACGCCCGCGCCGCCCGGCCCTGCTCAGGCGCCGACATCCGCCATGACCAGCTTCACCAGTTCCGGCGACATATGCGCGCCGGCGGCGGCCTTGTCCTGGTCCGGCAGCATCTTCTTGCGCACCGCGTCGCGCTCGGCCTGGCTGACGTCGACGAACACGACGCCCTGCTTGGCGAGCGCCAGACGACCCTCGTGCTGCGCCTTGGCGGTGTTCTCGCGGTAGGCCGGCAGGTTCTCCACCCACAGCTTGCTGACGGTCTGCTGCAACTGCGGTCCCAGCTTGGCCCAGAACGCCTGGTTCATCAGCGGCACATAGAGGCCCATGCCCTGATGGTCCTGCAGCGAGTGCCGCAGCCCGGAATCGAACAGCTTCGAGCTGTTGGCGCTCTCGTTGGTGGTGATCAGCCCGTCGAACGTGCCCTGCGACATCGCCAGCGGCACGTCCGGCCAGGCGGTGACATTGGCGATCCCGCCGAAGAAGCGGATGCGCCAGGAATTGAGCACGCCGCCCGGGCTGCGCAGCTTCATGCCTTTCAGGCTGGCAAGCGAGGTGAGCGGCTTCTTGGTCGAGTACCAGTTGTTGAAGCCGAGGTCGAACCAGCCGCCCAGCACGTGCAGATGCAGCTTCTTGGCGATCTCGGCGTTGACGAACTGGCCCGCCGAGCCGTCGGTGGCCTTGTGCACCAGGTCGATCGGCCGGCCGTAGAACGCCGCGAGCTGGGAGAAATCGGCATCCGGCACGAAGCCGGTGATGGTCCAGGTGCCGGGGCAGGCCATTTCCACCTGGCCCTGCACCAGGGCCTTCACCACGTGCAGGTCGGGGAACAGCGCACCGGACTGGAACAGCTTGGTCTGGATCTTGCCATCCGAGGCCTTCTCGATCTTCGCCAGGAAGTCGCGGAACGCGACATTGCGCGGATGGGAGGGTTCGGTGTCGAGCGAGCAGCGCAGCACGAGCGGTGCGGCGGCCTCGGCCCGGCTGATGAAGGGCGCGGCAAGTACAGCGGAAGCGGCGGCGCCGAACGTGCGGCGCGTCAGGGCATTGGTCATCATGGACCTCCCGAGATGGTGATCGATAGCGCGGGGTTACTGCACCGGGGCCATGGGGGCGTCAAGCAAGGGGGGCGTCAAGCGAAGCCCGCCCCCTGCCTTCGGGGCCGGCATCAGGCGCCGATCTCGGTCATCACCCGTTTGACCAGTGCGGGCGACATATGGGCGCTGGCCGCCGCCTTCGCCTGCAACGGCATCATCTTCGCGCGCACCGCATCGCGCTCGGCCTGGCTGACATCGACGAAGGCGACGCCGTGCCCGGCCAGCGCGCTGCGCGCCTTCTGCTGGGATGCGGCCGCGAGTGCGCGGTAGGCCGGCAGATGCTCGTGCCAGAGATGCAGGATCGTCTGCTGCAGCTTCGGCCCCAGCTTGGCCCAGAACGACCCGTTCATGATCGGCACATAGAGCGCCATCGCCTGATCGTCCTGCAACGAATACCGCAGGCCGGAATCGAACAGCTTGGAGCTGTTGGCGCTTTCGTTGCTGGTGATCAGGCCGTCGAAATTGCCCTGCGACATCGCCAGCGGCACTTCGGGCCATGGGGTCACCACCGGAATCCCGCCCATGAAGCGGATGCGCCAGGAATTGAGCACCCCGCCCGGGCTGCGCAGCTTCATGTCGCGCAAACTCTCGAGCGAGGTGAGCTTCTTGTGGGTCGAGTACCAGTTGTTGAAGCCGAGGTCGAGCCACCCGCCCAGCACCTGCACCTTCAGTTTCCTGGTCACTTCCGCGTTGATGAATGTCCCCGCCACCCCGTCGGTGGCCTTGTGCACGTCGGCGATGGTGCGGCCATAGAAGGCTGGCAGTTCGGAAAAATCGGCATCCGGCACGAAGCCGGTGATGGTCCAGGTGCCGGGGCAGGCCATCTCCACCTGGCCCTGCACCACCGCTTTCACCACATGCAGATCGGGATACAGCACGCCCGATTCGAACAGCCGCGTCTTCACCCTGCCTTCGGCGGCTTTCTCGATCTCGGCCAGCAGTCCGCGCAGGGCGATGTTGCGCGGATGCGACGGATCGGATTCCAGCGAGCAGCGCAGCAGGAGCGGCGCGGCGGCCTCGGCGCGCGAAACGAACGGCGCGGCGAGTGGCGCGCTCAGAGCCACGGCGCCGAGGGCGCGGCGGGTCAGCATCTTGGGCATCGGATCCTCCCTTGCGTATTTTTTAGTTGCTATGACGCTACTGCTGCACGCGAGTCAGGGGGTGTCAAGCGCGGAGCCCGGCCCGGCCGTTCTCGCCCGGTTTCCATCCGGCGGGCGGGCAATCCTCGCGTTGCCCAGCGGGGTGCGGTGTCGGCCCGGTGGGACGCCGACAGGAGGACCGCCGCCGGCTTGCCCCCCGCTTGCCCCGGTGGCGGGTTCGGTATCTGATCGCCGCCGCTCACGATCCAGGAGGCAACGATCCATGGCCGAGCTTCGCACGGCGCATCTGTTCACGCTCTCGCTGACCGTCGCCGGCATGCAGCCGGTCGGCGCCACGCCGTCCGGCACCCGCCGCGTCGGCCTGGTGGCCGGCGGCTCGTTCGCCGGTCCGCGCCTGTCGGGCACCGTGCTGCCGGGCGGAGCCGATTGGATCATGATCCGCCCGGATGGCGTCACCACGCTCGATGTGCGCCTGGTGCTGCAGACCGCGGACGGCGCGGCAATCGGCATGACCTATCGCGGCCTGCGCCACGGCCCGGCGGCGGTGATGGCCCGGCTCGACCGCGGCGAAGCGGTCGATGCGTCCGAATATTATTTCCGCACCGCCGTCGCCTTCGAGACCGCGGCCCCGGCATACGCCTGGCTCAACGGCATCATCGCCGTCGGCACCGGGCACCGCCCGCCGTCCGGCCCGGTGTACGACGTGTTCGAGGTGCTGTGAGATGGCGACCATCGGGTTCATCGGCCTCGGCAACATGGGCGGGCCGATGGCGGCCAATCTGCTGAAGGCCGGCCATCGCGTGCGCGGCTTCGACCTCAGCCCGGCGGCGCGGGAGGCGTTCGTCGCCGCCGGGGGCGAAGCCGCCGCCAGCGCCGCCGAGGCCGCGCGCGGCGCCGAGGTGATCGTGACCATGCTGCCGGCCGGGGAGCACGTGCGCGAGGTCTGGCTGCACCAGGGCGGGCTGATCGAGGCCGCCGCGGCCGCCAGCCCGAAGCCGCTGCTGATCGACTGCTCCACCATCGACGTCGCCTCCGCCCGCACCGTGGCCGAGACGGCGGCGCAGGCGGGGCTGGAGATGCTGGACGCGCCGGTCTCCGGCGGCACCACCGGCGCGGCGGCCGGCACGCTGACCTTCATGGTGGGGGGATCGGCGGTGGCGTTCGCCGCCGCGCGCCCGGTACTCGCCCAGATGGGCCGCACGATCGTGCATACCGGCGTGGCCGGCACCGGCCAGGCGGCGAAGATCTGCAACAACATGATCCTGGCGATCACCATGACCGGCGTCGCCGAGGGGTTCCTGCTCGCCGACAAGCTCGGCCTCGACCGGCAGACGCTGTGGGACATCACCTCCACCGCCACCGCGCGGTCCTGGGCGCTGACCGACTACTGCCCGGCGCCGGGTCCGGTGCCGAATGCGCCGTCCGCGCGCGACTACGCGCCCGGCTTCATGGCGGCGCTGATGCTGAAGGACGTGCGCCTGTCGCAGGCCGCGGCCGAGGCGACCGGCACGCCGACCCCGCTCGGCGCGCGTGCCGCCGCGCTCTATGCCAAGGTGGTGGAAGCCGGGGAGGGGGCGCGCGACTTCTCGGTGATCTTCCGCTGGCTGGCCGCGCAGAGCCGCGACAGCGTGGGATAGGGGGAAACGCGATGTCCACCGCCGCCTTCCGGGCCGTCCGCGACCTGCTGCTCGCGCGCCGCACCGACCAGGATGCCGCCTGCCGGGAGTTCGCGTTTCCGGGGGTGACGCATTTCAACTGGGCGCTCGACTGGTTCGATGCCGAGCTGGCGCGCGGAGAGGCGGCGGACCGGCCCGCGCTGATCATCACCGGGGAGGGCGAGGCCCGGCTCAGCTTCGCCGAGCTTTCCGAGCGCTCGGACCGGCTTGCCAACGGGCTGCGCGCGCGCGGGGTGAAGCGCGGCGACCGCATGCTGCTGATGCTCGGCAACGTGGTGCCGCTGTGGGAGACGATGCTGGCGGCGATGAAGCTCGGTGCGGTGGTGATCCCCGCCACCACCCTGCTGACGCCGGAGGACCTGGCCGACCGCTTCGCCCGCGGGCGGGTGCGCCACGTGGTGGCGGCGGCGGCGGAGACCGGGAAATTCGCCGGGCTGGCCACCGATGTCACCCGCATCGCGGTGGGGGGCGCGCCGGCTGGATGGCCGGCGGGCTGGCCGGCGGGCTGGATCGACTACGCGCAGGTGGCGGCCGGTCCCGCCGAGTTCGTGCCCGACGGGCCGACGCCGGCGGACGATCCGCTGCTGCTCTATTTCACCTCCGGCACCACCGCGCGGCCGAAGCTCGTGCTGCACACGCACCGGAGCTATCCGCTCGGGCACCTGTCCACGATGTACGTGCTCGGCCTGATGCCGGGCGACGTGCATCTGAACGTGTCCTCGCCCGGCTGGGCCAAGCACGCCTGGTCCTGCCTGTTCGCACCCTGGAGCGCGGGCGCGGCGGTGTTCATCGCCAACCAGCCGCGCTTCACCGCGCGCGGCCTGCTGGAGGCGATCGTCGCGCACGGCGTGACCACGCTCTGCGCGCCGCCCACGGTGTGGCGGATGCTGGTGCAGGAGGATCTGAAATCCTGGACCACCGCGCTGCGCGAGGTCTGCGGCGCCGGCGAGCCGCTCAACCCCGAGGTGATCGCGCAGGTGGAGGCCGCCTGGGGCCTGACCATCCGCGATTTCTACGGCCAGACCGAAACCACCGCGCAGATCGGCAACCCGCCGGGCCAGACGATCAAGCCCGGCTCGATGGGCCGCCCGCTGCCCGGCTACCGCATCCGCCTGCTGGACGCGGAAGGCGCGGACGCCGAGGAAGGCGAGATCTGCATCGCCCTCGATCCGCCCCCGGTCGCATTGATGGCCGGGTATCAGAACGAGGACGGCACGCTGGCGCCGTTGCAGGGCGAGGTCTATCGCACCGGGGACGTGGCGGCGCGCGACGCCGAAGGCTGGTTCACCTATGTCGGCCGGGCGGACGACATCTTCAAAGCCTCCGACTACCGGATCAGCCCGTTCGAGCTCGAAAGCCTGCTGATCGAGCACGCCGCGGTGGCCGAGGCGGCGGTGGTGCCGGCGCCCGATCCGGTGCGCACCGCGGTCCCGAAGGCGTTCGTCGCCCTGGCCGAGGGCTGGCCGGCGGACCGGCAGACCGCGCTGGCGATCTTCCACCATCTGCGCGCCCGTTCCGCGCCGTACAAACGGGTGCGGCGGATCGAGTTCGCGGTGCTGCCGAAGACCATCTCCGGCAAGATCCGCCGGGTCGATCTGCGCCGCGCGGAAGTGGCGGCGGCCGGCGCGGCGCCGCACGCGGGCGAGTTCCGCGAGGAGGACTTCACCGCCGAGGAGCTCGGCGGCTTCGGCTGAGCCGCCTACGGGAACAGCCCGCGCAGGTTCTTCGCCGCGCGCACCTTCTCCACCCCGATCGCCATCGCCGCGGTGCGATGCGCGACCCGTTCTGCCGTTACCCGCGCCATCACCTGGCCGAAGGCGCGGTCGAGCAGGCGATACAGCCGGTTCGTCACCTCCGTCTCGTCCCAGAAGAACTGCTGCAGGTCCTGCACCCATTCGAAATAGCTGACGATCACGCCGCCTGAGTTGCACAGGATGTCGGGGATCACGAAGATTTCCGGCCGCCCGGCCAGCACCAGATCGGCCTCCGGCGTGGTCGGGCCGTTGGCCGCCTCGGCCAGCACGCGGCAGCGCAGCCGGGCAGCCATGTCGGCATCGATCACCCGTTCCACCGCCGCCGGCACCAGCACGTCGCAGGGCTGCGTCAGCAGCGTGGCGGGATCGGCGGCACGTTCGTTCGAGAAGCCTGCCAGCACGCCATGCGCCGCCGCGTGGCGCAGCAGCGCCGGCACGTCCAGGCCGCGGGGATCGTAGTAGCAGGCGGTGTGATCGCTCACGCCGACCAGCTTCACCCCGCGCGCGGCGAGCGCCTCGGCGGCGTAGCTGCCGACATTGCCGAAGCCCTGCACGATCGCGGTGGCGCCGGACGGGGCGATGCCCAGCCGGTCGAACGCGCGCCCGATCAGATGCGCCACGCCGCGTCCGGTGGCCTCGCGCCGCCCCGCGGTGCCGCCGCAATCGACCGGCTTGCCGGTGACGATCTCGGTGACGGTGCGGCCGTGGTGCATGGAATAGGTGTCCATGAACCAGGCCATCACCTGCTCGTTGGTGCCCATGTCGGGCGCCATCACGTCGGTATGCGGCCCGACGAAGGGGATCATCTCCTGCATGTAGCGGCGCGAGACCGATTCGAGCTCGTGGCGGCTCAACGCGCGGGGATCGAGCGCTATGCCGCCCTTCGCCCCGCCATAGGGCAGGCCGGCGAGGGCGCATTTCCAGCTCATCCAGATTGCCAGCGCCGCCACCTCGCCGATCTCTAGGTTCGGCGCGTAGCGCGTGCCGCCCTTGGTGGGGCCGAGCGTCAGGTGGTGCTGCACGCGATAGCCGTGGAACACCGCGCCGCGCCCGTCGTCGGTATGGATCGGGCAGGAGACGGTGATCGCGCGCTTGGGATAGAGCAGCCGGTCGCGCTCGTCGGCGGGGATCTCCAGATGGTCGGCGATCACCTGGAACTGCGCCCGCGCCATCTCGAACACCGGGCCGGAATAGACGGAGCCGGACGGGACGGGTGGCTGGGTCATGGACAGGTTCCTTTGCGCGCCGGCACACTGGGCCGATCCCATCGATGTTGGAGCCCCAGGTGTCGCACGCAACCCGCCTTGCCGCCGTTCCCGATGCTGTTCCGCACGCAGAACCACCCGGTGGCGCGGCGGCGGCCGCTCTGGTAGCCCGGCGCCACCGGCTGCCCGCCCCGCCCCCGCCGGGTTGGAACGCGGTGCTGGAGACGATGCTCGCGCACCGCTCGGTGCGGCATTTCCGCGACCGTCCGCGGGCGCCGGGCACGGTCGATCTGTTGGTCGCCGCCGCGCAATCGGCCTCCACCTCGTCCAATCTCCAGGTCTGGAGCGTGGTGGCGGTGGAGGAGCCGGCGCGCAAGGCGCGGCTGGCGGAACTCGCCGGCCAGCAGGGGTTCATCCGCGCGGCCCCCTTGCAACTGGTCTGGCTCGCCGATCTGCACCGGCTGGCAGCGGTCGCGGAGACCGCGGGCGCGACGGCGGGCGGGATCGACTATCTGGAGGCGTTCATCGTCGGCGTGGTCGATGCCGCGCTGGCAGCGCAGAACGCGCTGACGGCGGCGGAATCGCTCGGCCTCGGCGGCGTCTATGTCGGCGCGATGCGCAACCACCCCGAACAGGTCGCCGCCGAACTCGCGCTGCCGCCACATGTGTTCGCGGTGTTCGGCATGGCGATCGGCTGGCCCGACCATGCGGCCGGCAGCGACGTGAAGCCGCGCCTGCCGCCGCAGGTCGTGCTGCACCGGGAACAGTATGTCCCGCCCGACCAGGCGGCGATCGCCGCCTACGACGCCACGCTGCGCGGCTTCCAGCGCGAACAGAAGATGGGCGAGATCGACTGGACCCGCCAATGCCTCGCGCGGATGAAGGACACCGCCGCGCTGCGCGGGCGCGACCGCATGCGCGAGGCGCTGGCGAACCTGGGGTTTCCGCTGCGCTGACGCGAAGCGGCCGGGCGGGCCATTGCGAAGCATCGTTCGCACCGGTACCGTCCGGCCAGCCACACCGCGGCGCGAAGCCGCGGCAGGAACCGGAGGAAC
>JAJZVS010000339.1 GCA_021845555.1 Pseudomonadota bacterium | reverse complement strand
GGACGGGGTGGCGCTGCTCGGCCGGCTCGGGGTGGGGCGGATCGGCGCGCTGATGGCGCTGCCGCGCGCCCCGCTGGCCCGCCGCTTCGGGCCGGCGGTGCTGCGCCGGCTCGATCAGGCGCTGGGGCGGATGGCCGAGCCGATCGCGCCGGTCGTCCCCCCAACCGCGCCGGCCGCCCGGCTCGACTTCGCCGCCCCGCTGCTGGACCCGGCGGCCCTGCGCGCCGCGATCGGGACGCTGGCGAAGCGGGTGGCGGCGCGGCTGGAAGCGGCCGGGGAGGGGGCGCGGCGGCTCGATCTGCTGTGCGCGCGGGTCGATGGCGCGGTCGTCGCGCTCCGCGTCGGCACCGCCCTGCCGGTGCGCGCGCCGGCGCATCTGGCCCGGCTGCTGGCCGAACGGCTGGAGACGCTGGACCCCGGCCTGGGGGTGGAGGCGATGCGGCTGGTGGTGACGCTGTCCGAACCGCTGCACGCCGCGCAGCCGGGACCGGCGCTCGATCCATCTGCGCCATTGGCCGCGCCATTGGCCGGAGGGGCCGATCCGGCGCTCGCCCTGCTGGTGGACCGGCTGGCGAACCGACTGGGTGCGGGGCGGGTCTGGCGCGCGGCGGCGGTGGAAAGCGCGGTGCCGGAACGGATGGTGCGGCGGATCGCGCCGCTGGGCGTGCCGGGTGCCGGGCGCGCGGGGCGAGGCTGGTCTCCCTTTGGGTCTCCCTTTGGGTCTCCCCTGGGGCCGGCCGGCCTGCCGCGCCCGGCCCGGCTGTTGTCCCCGCCGCAGCCGATCGAGGCGCTGGCGCTGCTGCCGGACGCGCCGCCGGCCGCCTTCATCTGGCGCCGCAAGCGGTTCCGCGTCCGCCGCGCCGACGGGCCGGAGCGCATCCGCGGCGAGTGGTGGCGGCGGGAGGCGGAGGTGGCGGCGGTGCGCGACTACTGGCGGGTGGAGGACGAAGCGGGGCGGCGCTTCTGGCTCTACCGCCGCGGCGACGGGGTCGAGGCGGCGAGCGGGGACCTGCGGTGGTTCCTGCATGGGGTCGGATAAGGGGGCACATGTGTACACTTGGCGGTGCCGCGACCGTGGAAGTGTACCACTGCCGTTAACCAACCGTCAGGGAATGGCCGTTCCGTTTCACCTCTCCCGCTTCGCGGGAGAGGTCGGTTCGCGGAGCGAACCGGGTGAGGGCGGGAGGCACGATCCCCGCTCCCAGGTCAGTGCCGTGCGGCCCTCACCCGCGTGCTTCGCACGGCGACCTCTCCCGCGAAGCGGGAGAGGTGAAGGGAAGCCATGTGGGTCCTCCGGGCATGATATTTCGCGGCGTATGGAACCGAGTGCTCCGCATCCGTCGCGGGCCGCGCCGCAATGACCTACGTCGAGCTCCAGGTCACCACCAACCGCTCCTTCCTGCGCGGCGCCTCGCATGTCGAGGAACTGTTCGCCGCCGCCGCCGCACTCGGCTTCCCGGCGCTCGGCATCGCCGACCGCGCTACCCTCGGCGGGCTGGTGCGCGCGCATCAGCGGGCGAAGGAAACCGGCGTGCGGCTGATCCCCGGCTGCCGGCTCGACCCGACCGACGCGCCGGCGGTGCTGGTCTATCCCACCGACCGCGCGGCCTGGTCGCGGCTCGCGCGCCTGCTCACGCTCGGCAAGCGCCGCGCCGGCAAGGGCGGATGCCGTCTCGCCTGGGACGATCTGGCGGCGGCGTCGGAAGGCATGCTCGCGATCCTGCTGGCGGACGCACCCGAAACCCTGCCCGCCGCGCTGGACCGCGCGCGCGAGGCGTTCGCCGATCGCGCCTTCCTCGCGCTCACCCCGCGCCGGCAGCCGAACGAGGCGGTGCGGCTGGAAACGCTCGCGCGCCTCGCCCGCGCGCACCGCATCGCCCCGGTCGCCACCGGGGACGTGCTGTACCACGCGCCGGAGCGGCGCATCCTGGCCGATGTGCTGACCTGCATCCGCGAAGGCTGCACGATCGACACCGCAGGCTACCGGCTGGCGAACGGCGGCGAGCACCATCTGCGCGCGCCGGCGGAGATGGCGCGCCTGCTCGCCCGCCACCCCGACGCACTCGCGCGCACGGCGGAGATCGCCGATCGCTGCCGGTTCTCGCTCGACGAACTCGCCTACCAGTACCCGAGCGAGATCGAGGACCCGGCGCTGACGCCGCAACAAACGCTGGACCGCCTCACGTGGGCCGGCGCCGCGGCGCGCTATCCCGACGGCATCCCCGATCCGGTCGCCGCGCAGCTGCGCCACGAGCTGCGGCTGATCGGCGAACTCGCCTACGCGCCCTATTTCCTGACCGTGCACAGCATCGTCCGCTTCGCCCGCGCGCGCGGCATCCTCTGTCAGGGCCGCGGCAGCGCGGCCAATTCCGCGGTCTGCTACGTGCTCGGTATCACCAGCATCGATCCGGTGCGCTCGGGGCTGCTGTTCGAACGTTTCGTCTCCGCCGCGCGCCGCGAGCCGCCCGATATCGACGTCGATTTCGAGCACGAGCGGCGCGAGGAAGTGATCCAGTGGATCTACGACACCTATGGCCGCGACCGCGCCGCGCTCTGCGCCACCGTGATCCGCTACCGCGCGCGCGGCGCGGTGCGCGAGGTGGGCAAGGCGCTGGGGCTGACCGAGGACGTCACCGCGGCACTCGCCGGCCAGGTCTCGGCCTGGTCGGAAGACGGGGTCGATGCGGATCACGCCGCCGAACTGAACCTGAACACCGGGGACCGCCGGCTGCGCCTCACGCTCGATCTCGCCCGCGCGCTGATCGGGTTTCCGCGCCACCTCTCGCAGCACCCCGGCGGCTTCGTGTTGACCCGCGACCGGCTGGACGATCTCGTGCCGATCGAGCCGGCGGCGATGGCGGACCGCCAGGTGATCGAGTGGGACAAGGACGACATCGACGCGCTGCGCTGCATGAAGGTCGATGTGCTGGGCCTCGGCATGCTCGGCTGTCTGTCGCGCGCGTTCGATCTGCTGGAACGCCATCGCGGCCTGCGCCTGGATATGGCGTCGATCCCGGCGGAGGACCCGGCGACTTATGAAATGATCCGCCGCGCCGACACGCTCGGCGTGTTCCAGATCGAATCCCGCGCGCAGATGGCGATGCTGCCGCGGATCAAGCCGCGCACCTTCTACGATCTGGTGATCGAGGTCGCGCTGGTCCGCCCCGGTCCGATCCAGGGCGACATGGTGCACCCCTACCTGCGCCGGCGCGAGGGGCGCGAGCCGGTCAGCTACCCGAGCGAGGCGCTGCGCCGCGTTCTTGGCAAGACGCTCGGCGTGCCGCTGTTCCAGGAGCAGGCGATGCAGGTGGCGATCGTCGCCGCCGGGTTCACCGCGGAGGAGGCCGACGCGCTGCGTCGCGCCATGGCGACGTTCAAATTCACCGGCGGGGTCAGTCATTTCAAGACCAAGCTGATCGAGGGCATGGCGGCGCGCGGCTATGCGCGCGACTTCGCCGAACGCACCTTCGCGCAGATCGAAGGTTTCGGGTCGTACGGCTTTCCCGAAAGCCACGCCGCATCCTTCGCGCTGATCGCCTATGCCTCGTCGTGGCTGAAATGCCGCCATCCGGATGTGTTCGCCTGCGCGCTCTTGAACGCGCAGCCAATGGGCTTCTACGCCCCGGCGCAGATCGTGCGCGACGCGCGCGCGCACGGGGTGGAGGTGCGGGAAGTCTGCGTGAACGCCTCGCGCTGGGACTGCGCGCTGGAGCCGGCAGCCCCCGGCGCGACGGGTGAGGGCCTCGCGCTCCGCCTCGGCCTGCGCATGGTCAAGGGCCTCGGCAACGCGCACGCGGCCCGCATCGTCGCCGCGCGCGCCGATACCCCGTTCGCCGGGATCGACGATCTGTGGCGCCGGGCGGGCGGGCCGGACGCGGGTGCGGCCCTCGCACCCCCTTCGTCATGGCCGGGCTTGACCCGGCCATCCCCCCCCGATCGTCCGTGCGCGGATGGCCGGGTCAGACCCTACGACATGCACACATCTCCTGCA
>JAJZVS010000338.1 GCA_021845555.1 Pseudomonadota bacterium | reverse complement strand
CCAGATCCCCTGCACCGATGCCGGGCGCTGGCCGGTGCAGCGGGAGTTCAACCGGCGGGTGAAGCGGCGGTTCCAGGAACTGGGCATCGCGCTGTTCAACCCCGCGCAGACGATGATCCTCGCGCCGGCCCCGACGCCGCCCGCACGCGAGGCGCTGGCCGCGCCCGGCGCGCCGGCCGCTCTGCCGCGGCCGGAGGCGGCGCAATGAGCGATCCGGCGCCCGACCTGCCGGTACTGGTCCCGCTGGCGGAGACGGTCGCGCGCGAGGGCTTTGCCTTCCTGGAAGGCACGGATATGCGCGCGCTGCTGCAAGGTTGCGGCCCGCTGACGGACTGGGACGCGTTCGCCGCCAGTTGGGACGATCTCGGCCTGGACACCTACATGGCCGACGGTGGGCGCTACCGGAAGCGCCGCCATGCGGTGTTCGTCGCCGACGCCGCCGGCATCCGCCGCAAGCCGCATCAGCCGCACTACCAGAGCCGCGACTACAACGCGCTGAACGGCGGGATCGAGCGCTGGTTTGCCCCGGTGACCGATCCGATCGGCGCAGGCGCCAGCCTGACCACGATCCTGCGCTTCTGCCGCGCCTTGTTCGACCGGCTGACGCCCGCGCCTTCGTGGCACATCGAGGTACACCAGTTCCGCATCGAGGCCCGTGCCACGGAACCCGGTCGCCCGACCCCTGAGGGGACGCATCAGGACGGCGTCGACCACGTCCTGGTGCTGCTGGTCGGCCGGCGTAACGTGCGCGAGGGGGTGACGACGGTGACCGACCTCGCCCGTCGTCCGCTCGGCAGCTTCACGCTGGCCGAGCCGTTCGACGCCGCACTGGTGGACGACAACCGGGTGATGCACGGGGTGACGCCGATCGAACCGGTCGATCCGGCGCGTCCGGGCGGGCGCGACGTTCTGGTGGTGACGTTCCGGCGATAGGAGGCCCGGTCTCCTGCCCCCGCGGCGCCGCCGGCGCCGCCCGAGAGCCGCCGTTTCAGCCGTGCAGCCGCGCCAGCGCCTCGGCATTTTCGCGCAGCACCAGCAGCCGGCGGACCTTGTGCGACGGCGTCAGCAGCCCGTTCTCGAGCGTGAAGGGCGGCACGATCGCGTGTTTGCGGATCCGCTCCGTGACCGACAGGCGCATGTTCACCCGCGACAGCGCCACCGCGACGCCGATCTCGTCCTGTCCCTCCGCCGGCACCACCAGCGCGGCCAGCCCGGCGCGCCCGTCGCCGGCCACCACCGCCTGGGCGATTTCCGGCTCGGCGGTCAGCATCCCCTCGATCTTCGCCGGCGAGACGTTCTCCCCGCCCGACAGCACGATCATGTCCTTCTTGCGATCGGTGATCGTCAGGTAGCCGTCCGCGTCCAGCGCGCCGATATCGCCGGTGTGCAGCCAGCCGTCGCGCACCGTCGCGGCAGTGTCCTCCGGCCGGCCCCAGTAGCCGTCCATCACCAGATCGCCGCGGACCAGGATCTCGTTGTCCTCCGCCAGACGGAGCGTCACGCCCTGCAACGCGGGCCCGACGGTCGCGATCCGGATCGCCTCCGGCGGGTTGGCGCTGATCACCGGCCCGGCCTCGGTCTGGCCGTAGCCCTGCATCACCGGCAGGCCGAGCGCGAGGAAGAACCGCCCGACGTCGGGATCGAGCCGCGCGCCGCCCGACATGATCGCCTTGATCCGCCCGCCGAAGCGGGCCCGCACGCGGGCGCGCACCACCCGGTCCAGCAGCGGATCGGCCAGCCGCTCCCCCAGGCCGAGCGGCACATGGTCGAGCCGCTTTTCACCGATCGCCAGCGCCCGGTCGAACAGGCTCCGCCGCCAGGCGGGCTGGCGGGTCAGTTGGCCCTGCACCCGGGCCCGGATCGCTTCCAGCACCCGCGGCACCGCGGCCATCAATGTCGGGCGCACGCTCAGCATGTCGGCGGCGAGATGCTCGACCCCGCGCGCATAGGCGATCTCCACCCCGAGGCCGGGCAGGAAGAACAGCCCGACGGTGTGCTCGTAGCTATGCGCGGTGGGCAGGTAGGACAGATAGACATCCTGCGCGCCGAGCCGGAGCGGGCGCACCAGCACCTCGGCGCCGCGGCAGTTGGACAGGATCGACCGGTGCGCCAGCATCACCCCGCGCGGCGCCCCGCCGGTGCCGGAGGTATACAGCAGGCAGGCCAGCGTATCGGGCGGGATGGCATCGGCGGCGAGCGCCACATCGTCGGCGCTCGCGGTGTCGGCGGCGAGCACCCGCCAGGGCAGCAGCCGCGGCCGGCCGCCCCCGGCCTCGGCCGCCCCGTCCATCACCACCAGCAGATCGAGGCCTCCCGCGCGGGCCCCTGCCTCCCGCACCCGGTCCGCCAGCGCGGCGGAGGAGACGATCGCCGCTTTGGCGCCCGAATCGCGCAGCAGATGGGCGTGGTCCTCGACCGTGTTGGTGACGTAGGCCGGCACCGGCACGGCGCGGATCGCCATCAGCGCGGTCTCGGCGATCGGATATTCCGGCCGGTTCTCGGCCACGATCAGCACCCGATCGCCCGGCGCGACGCCGGCCGCGGTCAGTCCGCGGGCGACCGAGGCGCTGGCGCGGCCGAAGGCGCCCCAGGTCACGTGCTGCCAGGCGCCGTCGCGGAACACCCGCAGCATCGGCCGATCCGGCCAGGTGCGGGCCAGGGTGAGCATCATCGCCGGCAGGTTGGGCCAGTTCGGCGGAGTGGGCACGTCGCCTCCGGGTTTTGCCGCCACCCTTTGACGCGGGTCGCGGTCCGCTTACATGCACGTACGACATAGCAGCAGCAGGACGCCACCGCGATGCGGCAGACCAATTCCCCCGAAGGTTCCTCCGCCGCCACGGCCGAGGCACTTCCCGGTGAGGCATTGCCCCGTTGGGATCTTTCGGACCTCTACCCGGCGCCGGACAGCCCGGCGGTGGAGCGCGACTTCGCCGCCGCCGCACGGGAGGCGAAGGCGTTCGCCGCCGCCCATGCCGGGCGGCTCGCGGCGCTGTCGGGGGCGGAGCTCGCCGCGGCGATCGGCCAGTATGAACGGATCGAGGAGACCCTCGGCCGCCTGGCCTCCTACGCCCAGCTGCGCTTCGCCGCCGATCAGACCGATGCCGCCGGCGGGCAGTTCTACCAGACCGTGGTCGAGCGGGTGACGGCGATCGGCAGCGACCTGCTGTTCTTCCCCCTGGAACTCAATCGGCTGGACGAGGCGGCGCTGGAGGCGAAGCTCGCCGACCCCGCCCTGGCCCCATGGCGCCCGTGGCTGCGCGATCTGCGCGTCTTCCGCCCGCACCAGCTGTCCGACCAGCTCGAAAAGCTTCTGCACGAGAAGGACGTGACCGGCCCCGCGGCCTGGAGCCGGTTGTTCGACGAGACCGTGGCGGGAATGCGGATTTCGCTGGGGGGCGAGGCGCTTACCGTCAGTGCCGTGCTGAACAAGCTGTCCGACCGCGACCGCGCGGTGCGCGAGGCGGCGGGCCGCGCGATCGGCGCCGCGTTCGGCGAGCGGGCCAAGCTGTTCGCGCTGATCACCAACACGCTGGCCAAGGACAAGGCGATCGTCGACGACTGGCGCCACTACCCGACACCGGCCAGCGCGCGCAACCGCGCCAACATGGTGGAAGACGCGGTCGTGGAAGCGCTGGTGGGCGCGGTGCGGGCCGACTATCCGCGGCTGTCGCACCGCTACTACGCGATGAAGGCGAAATGGCTCGGGCTGGAGAAATTGCAGCACTGGGACCGCAATGCCCCACTGCCGGAGGACGACGACCGCAAGATCCCGTGGGAGGAAGCGCGCCGGCGGGTGCTGGCGGCCTATGGCGCGTTCAGTCCCGAGCTCGCCGCGGTCGGCGCGCGGTTCTTCGAAGCGCCCTGGATCGATGCGACCCTGCATCCGGGCAAGGCGGGCGGCGCCTTCGCGCATCCCACCGTGCCGTCCGCGCATCCCTATCTGCTGCTGAACTACCACGGCCGCACGCGCGACGTGATGACCTTGGCGCACGAGCTCGGC
>JAJZVS010000337.1 GCA_021845555.1 Pseudomonadota bacterium | reverse complement strand
GATGTCGCGCGCAAGCTGGAACCGGTTACCGCCGAGGTGCGCCGCCGGCTCGGCAATTTCATCCTCGCCGAGGACGATCAGACGCTGGAGGGCGTGGTGCTCGCCGCGCTGGCCGCGCAGGATGCGAGCCTGGCGCTGGTGGAGACCTTCACCGCCGGGCAGATCGCCGCCCGGCTGGCGCATCTGCCGGGGGCGGAGGCGCGGTTCCGCCGCGGCATCGTGCTGCGCGACCTGACGTCGCTGGGCGCGGCGGTGGGGCTCGAAGACGGCCCCGCCCTCGGCCCGCTGTCGCAGGCGACCGCCGAGGCGGTGGCGCGCGCCGCCCGCGCGGCATCCGGCGCGACGCACGCGCTGGCGGTGCTGATCGAACTCGACGAGGGCGCGGACGCGATCGATTTCGGCGGCACCATCCATCTGGCGATCGCCACCGCCGGGGCGGTCTCCTACCGCCGCTCGCGCATCCTGGGCGGGCGGGAGTGGGTGCGACTCGGCGCGGTGGAACTCGGCCTCGATTGCCTGCGGCGGTTCCTGCTCGGCCTGCCGGTCACGGAACGGATCGACTTCGAGAAGGTGTGAGCGGCCACCGGCGGGAGCGACCCTTCGTGGCTGAAGCCGCGGTGCGGCACGCCCTCTCCGTCATGGCCGGCCCTCGAGCCGGCCATCTGCCCCCGGTCGTTCGTGCGCGGATGGACGGGTCAAGCCCGGCCAGGACGGCGATGTACGGGGCAGGCTTCGGTTTAGCGGCGGGGGGCGGCCGATCGGTGCCAGCACCTCGTGCCGCAGGCGTCGCAGCAACCCGCCGCGGTGGATGCGGTCGCAGGCATGCAGATACGCAAGCGCCCGCCGCGGCAGGCGCCGGGGCGGGCCGGGGTCGAGCCGGGCGGCGGCGGCGAGCGCGGCCAGGCTCGCGCCGGCCTGCCCGCTCAGCGCCCCCTTCAGCAGATAGGCGCCCACCCGCGGGGCGAGCGCCGGCCAGGAGGCGCCCCATTTGCGCTCGATATAAATCCGGTTACGCACGAAATAGAACCAGCGGGCGGCGGACCAGGCCACGCGCCGTTCGGCGCTGACCTTGTGGCGCACGACGATGTCCCCGCGATAGGCCACGCGCCAGCCGAGCGCGATCGCGCGCAGGCAGAAATCATATTCCTCCCAGCAGAAGAACAGCGCGGGGTCGTAGCCGCCGGCCTGCGCCCAGGCGCTGCGGCGGATCGCGTGGCCGGCGCCGACGAAACACGTGGTGGCGAAGCTGCTCGCCGCGCGCCGCAGCAGCGCCGCGGGATAGCCCCAGGAGGACAGATCGTCCCGCCCGCTCGCGTCTTCCACGATGCGCAGGCCGAGCGCGGCCAGGCCGGGATCGGCGTCCAGCGTGGCCACCGCGCGCGCCAGGGTGGCGGCATCGGCGAAGGTCGCGTCGTTGTCCAGCCCGGCGATCACCCGCCCATGGCCGAGCGCCGCGCCGAGGTTGCGCCCGCCCGCCACGCCGAGGTTGCCCCCGGCGGAGACCAGCGTCGCGTCGTTCCGCCCGGCGATCCGCCGCGCCAGGGCGGCCAGCGTGTCGGGATGCGATCCCTGGTCGATCACGAACACATGCCGGCTGACCCCTTCCTGCGCCAGCGCAGAGCCGATCGCGGCCAGCGTCTCGGCTTCGCGATCGAGCGCCAGGATCAGCACGTCGGCATCGTAGGCCCCCGAAGGCGGCCCGGCGGCGCCGGCGAGGACGCACGGCGCGCTCAAGCGGCCCCCGGCGGCGGCAGGGCGAGATAGGCGAGCCGCTTGATCTCCTTGCGTCCGCGCGCGACCGAATCGAGGATCAGCCCGCACACCAGGGCCAGGCAGGCAAGCAGCTCCAACCCGGTGGCGAGCACCGCGCTCGGCAGCCGCGGCACCAGTCCGGTGCGCAGGAAGGTCAGCACCACCGGCAGGCCGACGCCGCTCCCCGTGGCCGCCAGCAGCCCGCCGAGCGCGGCGAAGAACAGCAGCGGCCGTTCCTCCTTCACCAGCACGACGATGCCGCGCAGGATGGCGATGCCGTCGCGTACCGTGCGCAGCTTGGACGCCGATCCCGGCGGGCGGGCGCGGTAGCGCGTGCGGATCTCGCCGATCGGCAGGTTGAGTTCCAGCGCGTGGACGGTGAACTCGGTCTCGGTCTCGAACCCGGCGGCGAGCGCGGGGAAGGATTTCACGAAGCGGCGGCTGAACACGCGGTAGCCGGACAGCACGTCGCTGACGCGGTCGCCGAAGATCCAGTGCACGATGCCCGACAGCAGCGCGTTGCCGGCGCGGTGGCCGGGGCGGTAGGCGCCGCCCGGGTCGCCCTCGCGCGTCGCGGTCACCATGTCGAGCTGCTGCTCGCGCAGCAGCCGCAGCATCGCCGGCGCGGCGGCGGCGTCGTAGGTATCGTCGCCATCGACCAGGACGTAGTATTCCGCTTGCACGTCCGCGAACATGCGCCGGATCACGTGGCCTTTGCCCTGCAACGCCTCGTGGCGCACGATCGCCCCGGCGGCGCGCGCCACCTGCGCGGTGCGGTCGCCGGAGTTGTTGTCGTAGACGAAGATCGCCGCCTCCGGCAGGGCGGCGCGGAAATCGGCGACCACGCGGCCGATCGCGGCGGCCTCGTTGTAGCAGGGGATCAGCACCGCGACCGTGGGTTCCGGCCGGCGCCGGGCGGTGCTCCGCGGCGCGGCGCCGGTGCGGGCGGGGCGTTCGAGCAGGTCCGACATCGGCGCGCTCACCAGGCGTTGGTGTGGCGCAGCAGCGCCGGAACGGTGCGCAGCAGGATCCAGAAGTCGAGGCGAAGCGACCAGCGGGCGATATATTCCAGATCAGAGTCGATCCGTCGGCGCAGCTTCTCCTCGGTCTCGGTCTCCCCCCGCCAGCCGCGCACCTGGGCCAGTCCCGTCAGGCCGGGGCGCACCAGATGGCGGGCGGCGTAGTTCGCCGCCACCTGCTCGAACGGCCGGCCGCCGGCGCAGGTGCCGGGGGCGTGCGGACGGGGGCCGACCAGCGACATCTCCCCGCGCAGCACGTTGAGCAGTTGCGGCCATTCGTCGATCGACCAGCGGCGCAGCAGCGCGCCGGCGCGGGTGACGCGCGGATCGTGTCGCCGCGCCTGCGGGCAGATGCCGGCGGGAGCGGCGTGCGCGTGCATGGTGCGGAACTTGAGCACCTGAAACGGCAGCCCGAGGTGGCCGATGCGGCGCTGGCGGAACAATGCCGGGCCGGGGCTGTCGGCGCGGATCCAGAGCGCGATCGCCGCCATCGGCAGGGCGAGCAGCCCCAGCAGGAGGGTCGCGAGGACGAGGTCGGTTCCCCGCTTGGCCGCCGCGCGCCAGCCGCCGACGCGCCGATCCGGGCCGGGGCTGCGGCGGGGGGGGCTTCGGTGCGGGCGCGGCGGCGGCCAGGCGGCGGGAAACGCGGGCGACCACGGCGTGGGATCGAACCCGGCGCGCAAGCCCGCCCGCGCGGCGGTCCAGGGCGGATCATACCTGCGCGCGCCGGAGGCGGCGGCGCGCAAGGGGCCGGAGAAGGCGAGAGAGCGGGGGAGATGGGACATGCGACCGCGCCCGTTGTTGTGGCTGCGGCGGCATGTTGTGGGCGGTAAAAGTCACCCGAGCGTTAAGACCGGCAAGAAGAAGCGGCGGATCGAAAAGTATAAAAAATAATACAGAGCAGTTCTAAATAAAGACAACCCGGCGCGACAGTCCGAAATTCACGAACATTCCGGCAACGGAGCCGGCCGCAACCGCGAACACCGGCTGCGATGCACACAACGGTACCCAGGTGACCAGAGCCGCGTAGGTGCCGCGGTTCAGCACGAAGCCGGCGAGATTGGCCACCATGAAGCGCGCCCACTGCCGGTGCGCCGGCCCGCTGCCCTGGCCGCGGAAGGTCCAGACCCGGTTGAGCGCCCAGTTGGAGGTCGCGGCGAGCAGGTAGGAGACCATGCCGGCCCCGTACAGCCCGAGCGTGCCGCGCAGCGCATAGACCGTCGCGGTGTCCACCACGAAGCC
>JAJZVS010000336.1 GCA_021845555.1 Pseudomonadota bacterium | reverse complement strand
CAGGGGACTGGTCCCCTGGACCCCTCGGACGGCTTCGCCCCGAAGGGGGCGCAACCCGGACCAGCCCAGGTCCGGGTTGCGCCCCCTTCGGGGCGAAGCCAACAGATGGGTTCCAAGGGGTCACCCCTTGGCGGGGGTCCAGGGGGCAGCGCCCCCTGGCCTTGCCTTCCTCCCCCGCGCCCTACCCCACCACCCTCCCGTCCGCCAGCGCGATGCGCCGGTCGCAGCGCGCGGCCAGGTCGGCGTCGTGGGTGACCAGCAGCAGTGTGGCGCCCGCCTGGGCGCGCAGGTGGAACAGCAGGTCCATCACCGTTTGTCCGGTGGCGTGATCGAGGTTGCCGGTGGGTTCGTCGGCCAGCAGCAGCCGTGGTCGTGGCGCCAGCGCGCGGGCCAGCGCGACGCGTTGTTGTTCGCCGCCGGAGAGTTGTCCCGGCAGGTGGGTCAGGCGGTGGGCGAGGCCCACCTCGGCCAGGGCCGCGCGGGCCACCGCCGCGGCGTCCCGTCGTCCGGCCAGTTCCAGCGGCACCGCGACGTTTTCGAGCGCGGTCATGGTCGGGATCAGATGGAACGCCTGGAACACGATCCCCACCGTGCCGCGCCGCCAGCGGGCGAGCGTGTCCTCCCCGGGCGCGGTCCGGCCGGTGGCGGCGAGTTCGGTGCCGGCGACCTGGACGCTGCCGCCGCTGGCGCGTTCCAGCCCCGCCAGCACCATGAGCAGGCTGGTTTTGCCGGACCCGGAGGGGCCGACCAAGCCGACCGCCTCGCCCTCCGCGATAGTGAGGTCGATGCCGCGGAGGATGTTGACCGGCCCGGCGGCCGAAGGCAGGGTCAAGGAGAGCCCCCGCACGCGCACGAGCGGCGCCGCGGGCAGCGGAGACGGCGGAATGGCATCCATGGCAGCATCTTATGGCCTCCGCGCGCCGCGGCGGAAAGCCATGGCGGCGGCCTGGATCGGCCTGGTGCTGGCGGTGCTTCCGCTGCGGCCGGTGCCGGCCCGCGCGGCGGTGCCGGTGCAGCTGCTGGTGCTGGGGGATTCGCTGTCGGCGGGGTATGGCCTGCCGCAGGCGGACGGGTTCGAGGCGCAGCTGGGCGCGGCGCTGCGGGCGCGGGGCCTCGATGTGCGGATCGTCGATGCGGCGGTGTCCGGCGACACCTCGGCCGGCGGGCTGGCGCGGCTGGGCTGGACGCTGGGCGGCCTGGCGCCCGGGCCGGTGGCGGCGCTGGTGGAGCTTGGCGCCAACGACGGGCTGCGCGGCCTGCCGACCGCGGATCTGCGGCGCAACCTGACGGCGATCCTGGACCGGCTGGCGGCGCGGCATATCCCGGTGCTGCTGGCGGGGATGTATGCGCCCCCCAACCTCGGCCCCGACTACGAGCGGGCGTTCCGTGCGGTGTACGACGCGTTGGGCCGCCGGCCGGGGGTGATCTACGAGCGCTTCTTCCTGGCGGGGGTGGCGCGCGTGCCGGGGCTGATCCAGGCGGACGGGCTGCACCCGAACGCCGAGGGGGTGCGCCGCGTGGTGGCGCGCATCCTGCCCAAGGTGGTGCGGCTGATCGGGCTGGCTGCCTCGGCCGGCGCCGCGGCGGCGGCGCAACCGCCGGCGGGGCGGACATGAGGTTGTTCGTCGCGCTCGATCTGCCGTTCGCGCTGCGCCAGCAGCTGGCGTTGCTGGCCGGGCGGGGTATTCCCGGCGCGCGCTGGGTGCCGGCCGAGAACTACCATCTGACCCTGCGCTTCATCGGCGAGATCCAGGCCTGGCAGGCCGAGGAGATCGACCATGCGCTGGCGGGGCTGCGCGCGCCCGGCTTCGCGCTGACCCTGGCGGGCGTGGGCACGTTCAGCAAGGGCGGGCGCAGCACGCAGCTCTGGGCGGGGGTGGAGCGGTGCCCGCCGCTCGATCATTTGCGCGCCAAGATCGAGACCACGCTGCAACGCGCCGGCCTGCCGCCCGAGCGCCGGCGGTTCGCCCCGCATGTGACGCTGGCGCGGCTGGACAACGCGCCGGAGGCGAAGCTTGCCGCCTTCCTGCAGGGGCACAACCTGTTTCGCGCCGATCCGGTCCCGGTCGCGCATTTCACCTTGTTCAGCTCGCTGCTGGGCAAGGAGCAGGCGGTCTATACGCCGGAGGTGGAATACGCGCTGGGCTGACTGCCCGCAAAATTGTCCGATCGTCGCGCCATGAGATCCCGCCATGGCTGTCCGATGCGGCGAGCGCGGAAACTGCATGGGCTTTGTCTCATGATACGATCCCGGTCTTTTGCGCCGCACTATGTGATACACTTTTGCCGCGGGTTCGTGTAAGCGCACGCCGCGCGGCGGAGGCGGCGCGCCCTGCAAGGAGAACAGCCTGTGCGTATTGCAATGATCGGCGGCGGCTATGTGGGCCTCGTCTCCGGTGCTTGTTTCGCCGAGTTCGGTTCGGAGGTCGTGGTGGTGGAGGTGGACCCCGACCGGCTCGCGGCGCTGCGCGCCGGCAGGATGCCGATCTACGAACCCGGCCTCGATCGTCTGGTGGAGGAAAACGTCGCCGCCGGACGGTTGTCGTTCACCGATGCGCTGCCCACCGCGCTGGACGGGGCGGAGGCGGTGTTCATCGCCGTCGGCACGCCGACCCGCCGCGGCGACGGGCACGCCGATCTGTCCTACGTCTATGCCGCGGCCGAGCAGGTGGCGCGCGCGCTGACCGGGTATGCGGTGATCGTCACCAAATCCACCGTCCCCGTCGGCACCGGCAGGCGCATCGCCGAGATCGTGGCGGCGGCCCGCCCCGAGCTCGCGTTCGACGTCGCCTCCAACCCCGAGTTCCTGCGGGAGGGCAACGCGATCGGCGATTTCATGCGGCCCGACCGGGTGGTGATCGGCGCCGAGAGCGAGCGCGCGCGCGAGGTGCTGCGGCGGCTGTATCGTCCGCTCAACCTGATCGAGACGCCGATCGTTTTCACCGGTATCGAAACGGCCGAGCTGACCAAGTATGCCGCCAACGCGTTCCTGGCGATGAAGGTGACGTTCATCAACGAGATCGCCGACCTGTGCGAGAAGACCGGCGCCGACGTGCACGACGTGGCGCGCGGGATCGGCCTCGACGGGCGGATCGGGCGCAAGTTCCTGCATCCCGGCCCGGGTTTCGGCGGGTCGTGCTTCCCCAAGGACACGCTGGCGCTGATGCGCATCGCGCAGGAATACGGCGCGCCAAGCCGGCTGGTGGAAGCGACGGTGGCGGTGAACGACGCGCGCAAGGCGGCGATGTCGGCGCGCGTGATCGCCGCCTGCGGCGGATCGGTGCGCGGCAAGACCGTTGCCGTGCTCGGCCTGACCTTCAAGCCGGAGACCGACGACATGCGCGACGCGCCCGCCGTGCCGCTGGTCTGGCGGCTGGTGCAGGATGGCGCCGTGGTGCGCGCCTTCGACCCGGAGGGCATGGATCAGGCCCGCCCGCTGCTGCCCGAGGGCGTGGTCTATTGCCGCGACGCGCTCGATGCCGCCGCCGGCGCGGACGCGCTGGTGGTGGTCACGGAGTGGAACGAGTTCCGCGCGCTCGGTCCGGAGCGGCTGGCCGGGGCGATGGCCGGGCGCGTGCTGGTGGACCTGCGCAACGTCTACGATCCGGCGGCGATGCGCGAGGCCGGCTTCGCCTATCAGGGGATCGGCCGGCCGGGCGGCTGAGTTCAGGGGCCGCCCGGTCGGCCCTTGTCCCGGCCTGAACAGAAACCCGCCACGTACGTTGCCGTGATGGCCGGGTACATTGCCGCCATGGCCGGGTACATTGCCGTCATGGCCGGGCTTGACCCGGCCATCCGCCCCCGTTCGTTCGTGCGCAGATGGCCGGGTCAAGCCCGGCCATGACGGGAGGGGCCGTGCCGGACCGTGGTTTCATCCACGACGGGTCGGTCCTGCCGGTGGCAACCAAACAGAAATCTGCCACGTACATTGCCGTCATGGCCGGGCTTGACCCGGCCATCCGCCCCCGTTCGTTCGTGCGCAGATGGCCGGGTCAGGCCGGGCCATGACGGGAGTGGCCGTGCCGGACC
>JAJZVS010000335.1 GCA_021845555.1 Pseudomonadota bacterium | reverse complement strand
GGGCCTATCCCGGCAGCCTGAGCAGCAGGTCGGCGCCCTCCGCCTTCACCGCGAACACGTCCAGCGCCTTCTCCGCCGGGGCGCACAGCGCCTTGCCGGTGCGGATATCGAAACGGGCGGCGTGCAACGGGCACTCGATCTCGCCGTTCTCCAGCCAGCCGTCGGACAGCTGGGCGTATTCATGGGTGCAGACGTTGTCGGTGGCGCGATATTCGCCGCCGGGCAGGTGGTAGAGCGCGATCTCGCGGTCGCCGAGGCGGACCGCGATCACGCCGCCCTCCGGCACGTCCGCCACCGCCGCCACGCGCACCCAGTTTTCCGCCATGTTGGTTCTCCGATGGATTGCTGGGCGCAGGATGCCAGGGGCCGGGGCGGGCGGGAAGCCGGGTGGAACGCCGCCCCCTTCCCCGATCCCGGCGCCGCGGCTAGCCTGCCCCGGTTACGAGCCTTCCAATGCCGCTCGTGCGCGGCCAACTCCCACCCGCGAGGAAAACGACCCATGTCCGAAACCCTGCCGCTGATCGCCCAGAAGGGCTCCTACAAGGTCGATGTCGAGGCCGGCAAATCCTATTGGTGGTGCGCCTGCGGCAAGTCGGCCAAGCAACCGTTCTGCGACGGATCGCACAAGGGCACCGGATTCGCGCCGGTCGAGTTCAAGGCGGACGCCGCCGCCACCATCGGCTTCTGCGGCTGCAAGCGCTCCGCCAAGGCGCCGCGCTGCGACGGCTCGCACAAGAACCTCTAGCCCCCGGGAGAGTGCCATGAAGATCGACGACGTTACGATTACGATCTTCACCTGGGACAACATCCCCGCGACCCGCTACACCAGCGGGTCGCAGACGGCCGGCGGCGCGGGCAACCTCGGGCTCTTGCGCATCCATACCGATCAGGGCCTGGAAGGCCACGCCTTCCTCGGTTCGGCGACCAACCCCGCGTCGATGGACGGGCCGCAGCTGATCCGCTCGCTCAAGCCGCTGCTGATGGGGCAGGATCCGCTGGAGCGCGAGCGGCTGCACCAGGCGATGAAGCTGCAATCGCGCAACGTCAGCTACCGCACGATCGGCGCGGCCGACGTGGCGCTGTGGGATCTGGCCGGCAAGATCGCCGGGCTGCCGGTGCATGCGCTGATCGGGACGTATCGCACCTCGATCCTCGCCTACGCCAGCTCGCAGGTGCTGCCCGATATCGATGCCTATGTCGAACAGGCGCTGGCGTTCAAGGCCGACGGGTGGCAGGCGTACAAGATCCACCCGCCGCGCGATCCCGCCACCGACATCAAGGTGTGCGCGGCGGTGCGCCGCGCGGTGGGCGACGACTACCGGCTGATGCTCGATTCCACCTGGTCCTATAGCTATACCGACGCGCTGCGGGTGGGCCGTGCGATCGAGGAGATGGGGTACTACTGGTACGAGGACCCGCTGGCGGACGAGGACATCTACAACTACGTGAAGCTGCGCCAGAAGCTCGATATCCCGATCCTGGCCACGGAATACCCCGCCGGCGGGCTCGATACCTACCCGATCTGGCTGACCGAGCGCGCCACCGACTATCTACGCGGCGACATCCCCAACAAGGGCGGCCTCACCACCATGCTGAAGACCGCGCATCTCGCGGAAGCCTTCGGCGTGAACTACGAGATCCACCACAGCGGCAATTCGCTGAACAACCTCGCCAACCTGCATCTGTGCATGAGCCTGAAGAACACGACGATGTTCGAGGTGCTGCTGCCGCACGGAGCGCACAAGTTCGGCATGGCGAAGGAAATCGAGATCGACGCCGACGGCAGGCTGCACGCACCCGCCGGGCCGGGGCTGGCGGCGGAGATCGACTTCGGCCTGATCGCGCGGCAGACGGAAGCGGTGCTGCGGTAGTGCGCGCGCGGCCGGCTGCGCCTCGCGGCTGTTCCGCGGTGGCGGCTCTGGGTATCGTCCTGTTCCTGCCCTGGATCATCCCGGCCGCGTGGGCGGCGCCGGCGACCGATCCGGTTGCAACCCGGCTGAACGCCTGTCTCGCCACGCCCGCGGCCACGACCACCGCCGGCATGGTGGCTTGCACCGGCGATGCGCTCACCGCCTACGACCATGCGATCGAGGCGTTGTATCGCCGCACGCTTGGCCGGCTCGATCCGGTCTCCGCCAAGCTGTTGCGCACCTCCCAGCAGCGCTGGCGGGCCTACCGCGCGGCCGAGCTGGCCGCGGCACATGGCCCTTGGTCTGCCGACGCCGGCACGATTCTGCCGCTGGAGGTGCTCTCGCTGGCCGTCTCGGCCGATCGGCAGAGACTGGCGGAGTTGCGATTGTACCGATCCGGCGACTGATCTGTCCCGGTCAGCCGACGCGCGGGGTGGCGACCCACAAGGCCTTCGCGTGCGCCTTCACGCGCGCGACCCGGGCATCCCAGCCCGTCTGGAACCGTCCCAGATTCGGATTTTTGGCGATGAGCCCGGCGTAGTAGGCAACGCGGCGGCGGCAGTAGCTGTCGATGACCTCGGGGATCGGCACGAGGCCGAGATCATCGAGAAGTTTCGATTCGGTCCACCCGCCCTGCGGCGTGCCGACCGGGTGCCCGGTGGCCGCCCGGTCCTCGAAGACTGGCGTGCTCGCCACCGCGTGTTCCAGCATCGCCACCGCGGTTCTCGGCCCCATGTTGACGGCGGTATCGAATACCGCGAGGTCGATTCCGCCCGGAAGCTTGTCGCACCAGGCCGGAAGCCAGTAGTCGGCCTCATAAATCTTGCCGGCTTCGGCCGGCTGAAGGGCCTTGACGTCCTCCGGTGTCACCTTGTGCCCCCGCCAATGGGCGAGCGTCGCCTGGGTGATGCCCAGATTCGTTGCCCCACCGGGATCGTTTGGATTGTCCACGTAGCCGCCTTCCTGCGCCAGGACGAACGCAAGGCAGGCGGCAAGATTGCTGTTCATGGTCCTGATTCTCCTCCCGTTCCCGCCGCCGCGCAGCTCAGCGGACCGTCGCCACCCGGATCGTGTTGGTGCTGCCGGAATGACCGAACGGCACGCCGGCGGCCACCACGATCTCCTGCCCCGCCCGCGCGAACCCCTCGGTCGCCGCGGCGCGCACCGCGCGCGTCACCGCCTCGGTCAGCGAATGGGCGTCGGCGCTGACCACCGCGTGCACGCCCCACACCACCGCAAGGCGGCGGGCGGTGACCTCGTTCGGGGTGAAGCCGACGATCGGCGCCTCCGGCCGCTCGCGCGCGACGCGCAGCGCGGTGGCGCCCGACGCGGTGAAGGCGACGATCGCCGCCGCGCCGATCGTGTGTCCGATCTGCCGCGCCGCCGCGGCGATCGCATCGGCAGCAGAATGTTCCGGATCTGGTCGGCTGGCGTCGATCATCGCCCGCCAGCCCTGGTCCTGCTCGACCCGCGCGACGATGCGGTCCATGATGTTCACCGCCTCGAACGGGTACTGCCCGGCGGCGGTTTCGGCCGACAGCATCACCGCGTCCGCCCCGTCGAATACCGCGGTGGCGACGTCGGACGCTTCCGCCCGCGTCGGCGCCGGGGCCGAGATCATGCTCTCCAGCATCTGCGTCGCCACCACCACCGGGCGGCCCAGCGCGCGGGCGGCGCGGACGATGCGCTTCTGCGCCAGCGGCACTTCCTCGGGCGGCAGCTCGACGCCGAGATCGCCGCGCGCGACCATCACCGCGTCCGACAGGCGCACGATCTCCTCCAGATTCTCCAGCGCCTGCGGCTTTTCCATCTTGGTCATGATCCAGGCGCGCCCGTCGGCCAGGCGCTTCGCCTCGATCACGTCCTCCGGCCGCTGCACGAAGGAGAGCCCGATGTAGCTGGCGCCGTGGTCGAGCGCGAACGCCAGATCCGCGCGGTCCTTCGCGGTCAGCGCCGGGATCGGCAGCACCACGTCGGGCACGTTCACGCCCTTGCGGTCCGACAACGGGCCGCCGACCACCACCTCGGTCTCCAGCGCGTCCGCGCGCTTGTGGGTCACGCGCAGGCGCAGCTTGCCGTCGTCGAGCAGCAGCATGGCGCCGATCGCGGCGGCCTCGATGAT
>JAJZVS010000334.1 GCA_021845555.1 Pseudomonadota bacterium | reverse complement strand
GCCACCCGCCTGATCGGCCGCATCGAACAGATGCGGCAGCGGCGCGGGATCGCCCGCCGGGCGCGGCGGCACCGGGGCGCGGAACGGCGCCATCGCCTCGGCGGTGACGATCCAGGGGGAGATCGTGGTGTGGAAGCTTTTCGCCAGGAACGGCCCCAGCGGCTGGTATTCCCAGGCCTGGATGTCGCGCGCCGACCAGTCGTTCAGCAGGCAGAACCCCGCCACATGCGCGCCGGCCTGGCCGATCGGGATCGCCTCGCCGAGCGCATTGCCGGGGCCGATCCACATGCCGAGTTCGAGTTCGTAATCGAGATTGCGGCACGGGCCGAACTCGGGCGCCGCCTGCTCCGGCAGCTTGCGCTGTCCGTTCGGCCGGCGCACCGGCGCGCCAGGGACCCGCACCGAGGACGCGCGGCCGTGATAGGCGACGGGGACGTATTTGTAGTTGGGCAGCAGCGGATTGTCCGGGCGGAACAGCTTGCCGGTGTTGGTGGCGTGCTGGATGCCGGCGAAGAAATCCGTGTAGTCCCCGATCGCCGCCGGCAGATGCAGCGCGCAACCGGCCGCCGCGTGCAGCAGGCGTGGCGCGAGCGGTTCGATCCGCCCCCGTTCCGCCCCGCCGGCGTCCAGCAGATCCGACAGCCGCCGGCGCAGCGCCGCGCGCGGTCCGGCGCCCAGCGCCAGCAGCGGATTGAGCGTGGGACCAGAGGCCGCCTCGGCCGCTTCCCGTGCCAGCCCCGCGAACAGCCCGGCCTCCGCCGCCGCGGCCAGATCGAGAACCGCATCGCCGATCGCCACCCCGCCGCGCGGGGTTCCACCCGGCGGGCTGAACACGCCGAGCGGCAGGTTCTGGATCGGGAACTCGGCGTGGCCGTTGGCCGAGGCGACCCAGCTTGCGCGCGCCGGATCGTGCGTGGCGTCGATCATGGCGCGGTACCGGTGAAGTGTCGCTGCAGTCCCGACCAGCAGGCATCGTAGTCGTGCTGCAACTGGGGCATTTCCAGCGCGTGCAGGCTCGGGCGAAGCAGGGCGCGGGTTTCGAACATGAAGGCAAGCGTGTTGGCGATCTTCTGCGGCGCGAGCTCGGCCGCCATCGCCGCCTCGGTCACCGGCGCGTCCGGGCCGTGCGCGCTCATCATCGCATGCAGGCTGGCCCCGCCGGGCAGGAAGCCGCCCCGCTTGCCGTCGTAGGCGCCGTGGATCAGCCCCATGAACTCGTTCATCACGTTGCGATGGAACCAGGGTGGGCGGAACGAGTTTTCCGCCACTGACCAGCGCGGCGGGAAGATCACGAAATCGAGGTTCGCGGTGCCCGGCGTATCGGTGGGCGAGGTCAGCACGGTGAAGATCGACGGATCGCAATGGTCGACGCTGACCGTATTGATCGCCATGAAGCGGGCCAGATCGTATTTGTACGGCGTCAGGGTGCCATGCCAGGCCACCACGTCGAGCGGCGAGTGATCCAGCGTCGCGGCCCACAGCGTGTTCTGGAACTTCTGCACCAGCTCGGTGGGTTCGTCGCGATCCTCGAACCAGGCCACCGGCGCCAGGAAGTCGCGCGGGTTGGCCAGCCCGTTGGCGCCGATCGGGCCGAGCTCGGGCAGGCGAAGCGGCGCGCCGTGGTTCTCGGCGATGTAGCCCTGCGCGGTGCCGTCGGGCAGGCCCACGCGGAAGCGCACGCCGCGCGGGATCACGACGATTTCGCCCGGTGCGACCTGCAACCGGCCGAGTTCGGTATCGAGCGCGAGCCGCCCGTGCTGCGGCACGATCAGCAGCTCGCCGTCGGCGTTCCAGAACAAGCGCTGCATGTTCCGGTTGGCGCGATAGAGATGCACCGAGATCCCGCCCCCCGGCGCTTCCGCCGCCGCCGCCAGGGTCAGCAGGCCGGACAGGAAATCGGCCGGCCCGTCCAGCATCGGCAGCGGGTCCCAGCGCAGCCGGTTGGGCGTGGGTTCGGCCAGCGGCGCGGCGATCAGGCCGTTGTCGATGCGCCGGTAGCGCGGATGGGCCGCCGACGGGCGGATGCGATAGAGCCAGGTGCGCCGCTGCTCCCGCCGCGGCACGGTGAAGGGGGCGCCGGAAATCTGCTCGGCATACAGCCCGAGCTTGTGGCGCTGCGGCGAGTTCTGCCCCTCGGGCAGGCCGCCGGGCACGGATTCAGTGGCGAATTCATTGCCGAAGCCGGAAAGCATGGGCAGGTCGGTCATGGCAAACTCCCGAAGGATCGTTGGCGCGATCAGGCGGCGTCCGGCTGGCGGTCGGGGGCGGCGTCGCGGAAGGCCGGCAGCGCCAGCGCCGCCGCTTCGGCGCGCAGGAGTTTTGGATAGGCATCGAGCGGGCAGGCGAACCGGCGGGCGTTGCCGAGCTGCGGGATCAGGCAGATGTCGGCCAGGGTGGGCACGGCGCCGAAGCAGAACGGACCGGTCTCGGCCCCCAGCATCGCCTCCAGCGCGCCGAGGCCCTCGGCGATCCAGTGCGCGTACCAGGCGTCGCGGGCCGCTTTGTCCTGGCCGAGGGTACGTTCCAGGTACTGGAGCACACGCAGGTTGTTCAGCGGGTGGATGTCGCAGGCGATCGTCAGCGCGAAGGCGCGCACCCGGGCGCGTGCCACCGGTTCTTTCGGCAGCAGCGGCGGGGCGGGGTGGGTCTCGTCCAGGTATTCGATGATCGCCAGCGACTGCGCGATCGGCGTGCCGGCGTCGGTTTCCAGCGTCGGCACCAACTGGGTGGGGTTCTTCGCGCGGTAGGACGCGCTGTGCTGCTCGCCGCCGCAGCGGGTGAGATGGATGAAGTCGGGCGTCCAGGCGAGACCCTTGAGGCCGAGCGCGATCCGCACCCGCCAGGCGGCCGAGGAACGGAAATAGGTGGATAGTTTCATGCGCCCTCCCCCGCGGCGCGCGCCGCCGCGATCGCCTCGGCCAGCACCTCGGCATCGCCGATGTGGTTCGCCAGCAGCAGGATAAGCCGCGCGTCCAGCCGGCGCGAGGCCTCCGGCGAGAGGTCGCGATGCGCCGCCACCAGCGCCTCGAACAGCGCGTCCGGGTCCGTCAGACGCGGGGTGAGGTCCAGACTGGTCATGGCGCCCTCCCCAGCGCGCGGTCGCGCGCGGCGGCGACGGCGGCGGGGTCGAACCGGTGCCAGCGCGCCGCCACGTGCTGGTCCGGACGGAACAGGATCGCATCCCCCGGTGAGGCGGCATAACGGCCGGCGATCAGGCCGGTGTGGTCGTGCAGCGCGCCTGGTATCGGCACCGAGGTCACGAAGACCGTTGCGATGCCACCGATTGCCGCCGGCTCCGGCGACGCGAAGCGCAGCAGAACGAAGTCCCCGCCGGCCACACACGCCGTCCCGCTGGCGGGAGAGGGAGGGGGGAGCGCCACATGCCCCAGCAGCCACGCCTCCCGCCCGTCCCACCGCGCCGGCGCATCCACCGCCGGCGCGCCGGGCGGCAGGCCGCCGGCCCAGGGCGCGTCGTCCGGCGTGTTCAGCGGGCTGGCCGCGAGCACGGCGGGGCGCGACAGCCGGCCGGAATTGACCAGCGGGCGGGCAAACTCGTGCCGCGCCGCCAGTTCCAGCACGGCGTCCCGATAGGCCCGCGCGGCATCGTTCTTCGGCGTGATGAAATCGGTCGAGCGGGTGGAGTTCAGGATGTTCTCGTCATTGGCCGGAATGCGCTCGGCGTCGTAGCTGTCGAGCAGCGCCTCGCCCGCCACCCCGGCGAGCACTGCGGCAAGCTTCCAGCCCAGATTATCCGCGTCCTGCACGCCGGCATTGCCGCCGCGGGCACCGAACGGGCTCACCTGATGCGCCGCATCGCCAAGGAAGAAGATGCGCCCGTGGCGGAATTTCTCGATCCGGCGGCAGCGGAAGGTATAGACGCTGATCCACTCGATCGCGAAATCAGCCCCCGGCCCGAGCATGGCCGCGACACGGGCACGCACCCGTTCCTTGTCCTTCTCGGCCTCGGGGTCGGCGTCGCGGCCGAGCTGGAAATCGATCCGCCAGACATGATCGGGCTGGCGGTGCAGCAGCACCGAGCCGCCGTCGTGGAACGGCGGATC
>JAJZVS010000333.1 GCA_021845555.1 Pseudomonadota bacterium | reverse complement strand
CGGGCGGCAGAATGGCGGCGGCGGGGTTAACCCGACGTTGACCGGCGGAAGATTTCCGCCGGCCAGGAATGCATATACACAACGCCTACACGGAATGCAAGGCGCGTTATGCCGGAACGCGCGCCCGGCCCCCTTCAGCGCATCGTCACCACCACCTTGATCGCGTCCTCGATCCGTTCGCGCGCGTAGCGCAGCGCCTCCGGCAGGTCGGCCAGGGGGAAGCTGTGCGTATGGATCAGCGTGGCGTCGAACCGGTGCTGCGCCATCAGCGCCACAGCCCGGCGCACCGCGCTCTTGCCCTCGCCGCGGATGCCGTAGACGTAGATATTGTTACGCACCCAGTGGCCGACATCCACCGTCACCGGCGCGTGCGGGAACGCCGCCAGGCACAGCTTGCCGCCGCGCAGCAGCATCCGCCCGGCCTGGTCGATGATCTCGTCCCCGCCGGAACATTCCAGCACCAGGTCCGCCCCGCCGCCGGTCAGGCGCTGCACCGCGGCCACCGGATCCCCCGCGCGGACGTTCACCACGTGATCGGCGCCGAGCTTCCGTCCCAGCGCGAGGCGGCTTTCCCGCGTCCCCAGCAGGATCACCGGATCGGCCCCCAGCGCCTTGCCGACCGCCACGCCCAGCAGCCCGATCGGGCCGGGACCGATCACCACCAGGCTCTGCCCGGCGATCAGCCCGCCGAGCTCGTCGAGCCCGTACATCGACGTGCCGGCGGTGACTGCGAGGGTCGCCTCGGCATCCGACATCGCCGCGGGGATCCGGACCAGCGTGTTGATGTTGTTCACCGCGTATTCGGCGAACCCGCCCGGCGTGGTGAAGCCGTTGGCGCGGTGGCCCTTGGAGGCGAAGCCGTAGTTCAGGCACGAGGTGTACATCCCCTCGCGGCAGCGCCGGCAGCGCCCGCAGCCGGCGTGGATTTCCACCGTGATCCGCTCGCCCACCGCGTATTCGTCGACGTCCGGGCCGAGGCCGACGATGGTGCCCATGTATTCGTGGCCCGGGATGTGGCCCTTGTGGAAGGGAAGCGCGCCCTCGATCATCGCCGGGCGGCCGTAGGACAGGACCTCCAGGTCGGTCGCGCAGATCGCCGCGGCATCCACGCGCACCAGCACCTCGGCGCGGCCGGGCCGCGGCACCGGCACCTCGCGCAGGCTGATCTCGTCCGGCCCGCCCAGCACCCAGGCGCGCATGGTTTCGGGGGCGACGTTATCCGGCATGGCGTTTCTCTCCCTGTTCACCGGCAGGTTTCTACGACGAAAATGCCGCCGCGGGCGGCCTTGCCCGCCCCCGGGCGCGACCATTTTTTCCATCGCGCCGCCCCCGGCCGCCGGCGCGCTTCGCGACCTCCGTGCCTCGGCGGTCTCCGTGTCGCAAACCAGCGACCGCGCCGCGCGGGCCTATCGTTCAGGCCGACGCGGTCGCGCCAGCCCGGCCACCGCCTCGCCGCGACGGCGGGGCATGGCCCGGCGGGAGGCTTCACCGATCACCTCGCGTTGCCCCCGATACGCCTGGTCAGCCCACACCCGTGTCCCGTCGCCGTGTATCAGGTCGGGCAGTGCCGTCGCGTCCCCGGCGTTGGCTGCCGTCGCCACCACCGCGTGGATCGCCTTGCTCCGGCCATCGACGCCGATATGCGCCTTCATCCCGAAATAGTGCTGGTTCCCGTTCTTCGTCTGGTGCATCGCCGGATCGCGCGCCTGGGCCGCGTGCCTGGTCGCAGGCGGCGCGTGGCATATCATGCCTCCGCCGCCCGCGGGTCCGACAGGCTGAACCATTGTTGCGGCAAGGAGATGCGCCGCAAGCGTTCCGGACCGACCGGGGAGCGACCCTTGCCCGGCTTCGGTTGGACCGGTTCGATCAAACCGCCCAGTTGCCGCCACGGCACCATGCGGTCCATCGCCGCCGGGAACGCTGCCCGTCGCGTCGGCTTGCCGTACCGATCGAACCCAAGCGTCGCCAAGGCGGTTTGTCGCATCGCGCCATATTCCCGCGCTATCGCCGCCGCGATGCTATCGGACGTTCCGATGCCGCGCCGGGCGAAACATGACCAGGGATGCGTTAGATGCCAGTCTGCGGCGCGTTCGGGGCGGCGGGTCGGCAAGGAGCGTCAACGGCAAACGATCCGCCACCGGTGCCACGATCTCCGGGAGCCGACCCGCTCCCGGAGGCGCGGGCCGCGGACTTCGCGCCCCAGACATTGCCGAAGATGACGATCGCCGGCGCCGGCGGGTCAGGCCCGGCCGTGACGGGACGGACTCGCCCCGATCCGGATCGCGCCGGGTCGCCCAGCCGGCTCCGCCGATCAGTTCCGCCGGCGCCGTCGCGCCAGGCCGAGCGCGGTCAGCGCAGTCGCGAGCAGCCCCGCCGCCGCAGGCTCGGGCACGGGGGAAGACACCGCCGTGATCGACACATAGCCGTTGCCGGCCTGCGTCGCGGCCGGGGTCAGGGCATTGCTGAAGGACGTCGCAAGGAACGAGCCGCCGCCGCCACCGCCGCCGCTGGCGTCGTAGTCGCCATTGGCGTATCCATAGATTCCGCTGCCGCCGCCGCCGCCGGAATAGCCGCCGCCGCCGCCGCCGCCGTAGGTGCCAGAGCCGCCGCCGCCGCCGAACCCGCCCGGGCCGTAGCCAGGACCACCACGGCCGCCGCTGAATGTGGTCGGCCCGAACCCGCCGCTACCGGCATACCCTGAGGTTCCTGCGGTGCCAGCGCCCCCGCTTCCCGTCCAACCTGCACCGCCGCCACCATTATATCCCTTGGCGTATGTTCCCCCTGTGCCGCCGGCACCATGGGCGCCGCCTGCGCCGGCGAAACTGCCATTCACGCTACCACCCGCGCCACCGCTGGCGCCGGTCTGGGCCGCGCCACCGTTATAGGCGTCTCCCGCGCCCCCACCGCCGCCGGCAGCCACCAGAAGTGTCGACCCAGGGGTCCCGTACACAAAGCTGCCACCCCCGCCCCCGCCGCTGTCGCCTGCACCCGTACTGACAGCGCCGGCTTGTCCGACCACCACGTTCAAGGTCGTTCCAGCAGCCAGGTAGATGTCCCCGCCCAGCCTGGCGCCGGCGCCGCCCACGGCGTTATCGGACTTCCCCCCCTGCGCGCCGGCGGCCACGATCTGGTATTCGCCGCTGGTGGCAGCCGTGAAGCTGGCCACCGCGCCGGTATAGGAAAACACGGTGGCATTGGCCGCGCCGCCTGCGGCCACGCTCAGCGCCAGCGCCGACGCGCTGGTCAGGAGCCATTTTCGCATTTTGTCCCCGAACGTGCATTTGTGATTTGATAAGTGTATTTATTTATACATCGATTCGGAGAGCGCGTCAAATAAAATCGCTATGGCGAGGAATGGGACCCATGGACCGCGCGCCGCTCGGCCGATGCGGGTAGTGGCCGCCGCACGCCCCCGGCCGCTCCCGGTGCGCCGCGGACTTCGCGCCCCAGACATTGCCGAAGATGACGATCGCGGGCGCCGGCGGGGCAGCCCCGGCCGTGACGGGACGGACTCGCCCCGATCCCGATCCCGCTCGGGCCGCCCGGCCGGCTCCGCCGATCAGTTCCGCCGGCGCCGTCGCGCCAGGCCGAGCGCGGTCAGCGCCGTCGCAAGCAGCCCCGCCGCCGCGGGCTCGGGCACGGGGGAAGATACTGCCGTGATCGACACATAGCCGTTGCCGGTCTGCGTCGCGGTCGGGGTCAGGTCGTTGCTGAAGGACGCCGCAAGGAACGAACCGCCGCCGCCACCGCCGCCGCTGGCGTAGAGCTGGTTATTGGCGAGTGCATGGGTTCCGCTGCCGCCGCCGCCGCCACCGCCGGAATAGCCGCCGCCGCCGCCGCCGCCGGCCAGACCGGCGCCGCCCCCGCCGCCGAACCCGCCGTAGCCGCTACCACTATTGTTGCCGCCGAGGAATACGGGCGGCGCGGACCCGCTGTTACCGGAGTACAAGCCGGCTCCAGGGACCCCGTTCGAAATCCAACCCGCACCGCCGCCGCCGTTGTATCCGAAATTGCTGGCTCCGACAGTGTATGTTCCCCCTGCGCCGCCGGCAGCGACCAGAAGCGT
>JAJZVS010000332.1 GCA_021845555.1 Pseudomonadota bacterium | reverse complement strand
TGGCGCGGCGGCGCTGGCGGGAACCGCGCAGATCGCGGCGGCGGCGCCGAAGGAGATCGAGATCGCGCTGCTGGTGCCGCTGTCCGGCCCCTGGGCCGAGCAGGGCATCCTGGAACGTCTCGGCGCCGAGATGGCGGTCGATGACGTGAACAAGGCCGGCGGCATCAAGTCGCTCGGCGGGGCCAAGCTGAAGCTGCTGGTGTTGGACACCGGCGCCACCGCCGAGACCGCCAAGGACGCGGCGCAGCGGATGATCTCGCAGCACCCGAACCTGGTGGGCGGGATGGGCTGCTGGCTGTCCACCTTCACGCTGGCGGCGACCGAAGTCACCGAGCGGGCGAAGCTGCCCTGGCTGACCCTGTCCTATTCCGACGCGATTACCGATCGCGGCTTCCACTATGTGTTCCAGACCGCGCCGACGGCGAACACGCAGGCGGATCAGATCGTGCCGATCCTGATGAAACTGGCGCAGGACACCACCGGCAAGCGTCCGACCAAGGTGGCGATCATCGGCGACAACACCGCCGCCTCCGTCAGCTTCCTCAAGCCGATCAAGGCGCATATCCTGAAGGACGAGAAGCTGACCGCGGTGGTGGACAAGATCTACACCCCGCCGCTGTCGGACGCGACCACCCTGGTGCAGCCGGTGCGCGCGGCGCATCCGGACTTCGTGCTGCTGCTGTCCACCAACGACGGCGACGACAAGATGCTGGCCGATACCTTCAGCGAATACGGCATGCCCGGCAGCAAGATGCCGCTGATCGGCAACGGCGGGCACTGGGCGGTGCCGGAGCTGGTGAAGACCACCGGGGCCAATATCCTACAGGACATCATGATCGGTCTGGCCAACTGGCCCGGCAAGGATCTGGCCGCGCTGTCCGCCCGCTACGTCAAGCGTACCGGCAACCCGTGGTTCGGCCATAACGAGATCTTCGCCTATGCGCATGTGCAGATCCTCGCCTGGGCGTTGAACAAGGCCGGGGTGGCGAACCGGGAGAAGGTGGCCGACGCGATCCACGCCATGAACATCACCGACGGGCCGGCGGTCTATTTCCCCGGCCACCATCTGCAGTTCGACGCCAAGGGCCGCAGGGTCGGCGCCCAGCTTGTGGTGGTGCAGTGGCAGAATGGCAAGCCGGTGACGGTCTTCCCCGAGGACATGGCGGTGGCCAAGGCGGTGTGGCCGACCTGACACCATGAGCGCGCTCCCCTCCTACGAAGTCTACGCCGTGCGCTATGCGCACAATGCCAACGCGCGGCGCTCGGGTGCTTTCATCGGCGGCGATGCCCACGACGGGCCGATGCCGCTCGATTATTTCGTCTGGGCCATCAAGGGAGAGGGGCGCAGCTTCATCCTCGACACCGGCTTCGACCAGGCGATGGGGGACAAGCGCGGGCGGCAGTTCCTGCGGTCCCCCGCCGTCGGGCTGAAGGCGGTGGGGGTGGACCCGGACGCGGTGGAAGACGTGATCCTGTCGCACATGCACTACGATCATTGCGGCAATTACGATCTGTTCCCCCGCGCCCGCTACCACATCCAGGACAAGGAGATGGCCTACTGCACCGGAAGATGCATGTGCCATTTCGGCCTGCGCGTGCCGTTCGAGGAAGACGACGTGGTGGCGATCGTGCGCAAGCTGTTCGCCGGCCGCGTCGCCTTCCACGACGGCGCCGAGGAGATCGCGCCGGGGCTCTCGCTCCACCATGTCGGCGGCCACAGCAAAGGCTTGCAGGTGGTGCGGGTGCATACGCGGCGGGGGTGGATGGTGCTCGCCGCCGACGCCAGCCATTTCTATGCCAATATGGAAAAGGGCCGCGCCTTCCCGATCCTGCACAATCACGAGGATACGCTGGAGGGCTACGCGACCATGCGCCGGTTGGCGAGCGCGCCGGATGCGATCATCCCCGGCCACGATCCGCTGGTGCTGGCCCGCTACCCGGCCGCCGCGCCGGGGCTGGAAGGGATCGCGCACCGGTTGGATGCCGATCCGAAGGGGGGATAGTCGCACGCGCCGCGCCCTTACCGGGAGCGGGCGAAGGGAGGAAGCAAGCAATGACCGGCACGACGACGATCGGCCGCAGGGCGGCCCTCGGACTTGGCCTGGCGTCCGGCGCGGCGGCGATCGCCCGTCCCGCGCGCGCCGCGCCGCGGGTGGTGAAGATCGGCATGCTGATGCCGTTCAGTGGCCCCTGGGCCCGCGAAGGCATCCTCGAACGCATGGGCGCCGAGATGGCGATCGCCGACGTGAACGCCGCCGGCGGCATCAAGTCCCTGGGCGGGGCGAAGCTGGTCCTGGTTCCCTACGACACGCAGGACAGCGCGGAGAAGGCGAAGGACGGCGCCACCCGCATGATCGCCGACCATCCCGATCTGGTCGCCGCGCTGGGCTGCTGGCTCTCCACCTTCACCCTGGCGGCCACCGAGGTCAGCGAGCGGGCCAAGCTCCCCTGGCTCACCCACGGCTATTCCGACGCGATCACGTCGCGCGGATTCCGCTACGTGTTCGACACTTCGGCCCCGGCCTCCTACCAGGCCGCGCATACCGTGCCGGCGCTGCTCGCCATGGCGCATGCGGTGGGCAAGCACCCGACCCGGGTCGCGCTGATCGGTGACAACACCGCCGCCTCGGTCAGCTTCACCAAGCCGCTGCGCGATCACGTCCTGAAGGATCTCGGCCTGAAGCTGGTGCTGGACGAGACCTATACGCCGCCGCTCGCCGATGCCTCGGGCCTGGTGCAGCCGCTGCGCGCGGCGCATGCCGACCTGCTGCTGCTGGCTTCCTCCAACGTGCCGGACGACAAGCTGCTGCTCGACGCGCTGCACGAATTCGGTCTCTCGGCCCATCTGCCGGCGCTGACCGAGGGCGGGCACATGGTGGCCCCCGAGGTGGTGCGCACCACCGGGCGCGACATCGTCCAGGGCATGATGGCCGTGGTCACGAACTGGCCCGGACCGGGAACCGGACCGCTGGTGGAACGCTTCAAGCGGCGCACCAAGGAAGCCTGGATGGGCCAGGAGTCGATCTTCGCCTACGGCCACATCATGCTGCTGCGCCAACTGCTGGAACAGGCCGGCGCGGCGACCCGCCCGGCGATCGAGCACGGGCTGCGCACGATCGACATCACCGACGGCCCGGCGATGTATTTTCCCGGCCATCGGCTGCAATTCGACGCCCATGGGCTGCGGGTCGGCGCGACCCTGGTGATCGTGCAGTGGCAGAACGGCGCGCCGGTGGCGGTCTATCCGCCCGATACTGCCACCGCCAAGCCGATCTGGGCGGAGTAGGCGGGTCCGGCGTCGGCCGGGGCCAGCGGGCCCCGGCCGTGGTCGAATCAGGCCGCCAGCGCCGCCACGTCGCGCACCGCCTGCGCCATCGCCTCCGGCGCCTCGTGCGGCAGGAAATGGCCGATGCGCGCCAGCACGCGCCGGGTCATCGGGCCGGTGAAATGCGCTGCTTCCGCCGCCGGATCGGCCATCGGCGTCACGCCGTCGGCCGCGCCATGCAGGATCACGGTCGGCGCCGCGATCGGCGGGCGCGCGGCGAGCTGGCGCTCGATCGGCTCCAGCGCCGGATCGCCGGGGGCGGCGGCATAGCGGTGGCGGTAGGACTGGATCACCACATCGACGAAATCGGGGTTGTCGAAGCTGTCGGCGACGCGGTCGAACGTGGCCGCCGCGAAGTCCCAGTTGGGCGACCACAGGCGCCACAGCAGGCGGCAGATCTCGCGCCGGTTGGCGCTCAGCCCGGCCCGGCCGCGCTCGGTATGGAAATACCAATGGTACCAGTAGCGCAGTTCCTGCTCCGCCGGGCCCGGCAGGGCCGCGGCGGCGATGTTCTGGATGTTGTAGCCGGTGACGGACACCAGGCCGCGCACCCGCTCGGGCCACAGCGCGGCGACGACGCAGGCGGCGCGCCCGCCCCAGTCGTAGCCGCCCAACACCGCCCGCGCGATCCCCAGCGCATCGAGCAGCGCCAGCAGATCGGCCCCGAGCGCCGCCTGCTGGCCCGAGCGCGGCGTGGCCGGATCGCGAAACCGGGTGCCGCCGTAGCCGCGCAGCCAGGGCATCAGCACGCGCCA
>JAJZVS010000331.1 GCA_021845555.1 Pseudomonadota bacterium | reverse complement strand
GCGCTTTCGTCTCCCCGTCATCGATCACGCCGCTTGATGACGTGTGCCGCCGGCCGGCGCCCGGCGTGCCCGGTTCTGTTCCGAATTGGCGGATGGGGTGGGATTCGAACCCACGAGAGGTTGCCCTCTGGCGGTTTTCAAGACCGCTGCCTTAAACCGCTCGGCCACCCATCCCCGGACGGCTGCGCCCCCGCGGGCACATAGCCCGCCGCCACGGCCGCTCACAAGTGCTTGCTTGACATCGATCGGCCGCGCGTCGATGACCCAGGCATCCCGCCGGGACCGAACGAAGCGCCGGGCCGCGGCAGCCCACCGTCCGAAGGGGGTAACGTGCGCCCGAACCTCTGGCTGCTGAGCTTGCTGGCCTGCGCCTCGCTTGCGCCCGTCGCCCGCGCGGCGCCACCAGATGCCGCCGGCGGCACCGTCACCCTGCGGATCGAGAACGACGCGCTCAACGGTACCGACCGTTACTATACCGCCGGGGAGCATCTCGGCTGGACCTCCGCCCCGGGGCAGGTGCCCGACGGACTCGCCTCGCTTGCCCACGCGCTGTGGGGAGAAGGCCAGCAGCGCATCGGGATCGGCCTGACCCAGTTGCTGTTCACGCCGGAAAACACCCAGATCGTTCCGCCCAACCCGCATGACCGGCCGTACGCCGGGCTGTTGCTGGCCGGCGCCTCGCTGATCGAGGACAGCGCCCGGACCCGCAACGTCCTCGGCCTCGATCTCGGCGTGATCGGCCCGGCCGCGCTGGGGGCGGATGTGCAGAACGGATTCCACACCGTGCTTGGGGAGACCACTACCTCCGGCTGGGGCACGCAGTTGCCGAACCAGCCGGTGGTCGAACTCACCGGCCAGCGCATCTGGCGCCTGCCGCTGGCGCGGCCGGGACGGTTCGAGATCGATGCCCTGCCCGAAGTGGCCGCCGGCCTCGGCACCTGGCGGATCTATGCGGAGACGGGGGCGGTGCTGCGCTTCGGCCAGGGGCTGGATGCCGATTTCGGCGCGCCGCGCAGTCGCCCGGGCCTGAGTGGCGACGACGCCTATACGCCGACGCGCAGGATCAGTTGGTACGTGTTCGTCGGCGTGGATGGCCAGGCGGTCGGATGGGACGAGACCCTGAACGGCGAGCCGTTCCGCAACACACGCCACGTCACCCTCCAGCCGTTGCTGGGGGAGGTCGAGGCGGGGGTGAGCGTCATTGCCTTCGGCGTGCGCGCGAGCTTCGTCCATGTCGTGCAGACACAGAGCTTCCGCCACCAGCGCGGCGGGTTGTTCCAGTTCGACTCGGCGACGATATCCATCCCGTTCTGACCGGCGCGCGCCCCGGTTCGGGAAGCCGCGGCCTCGCCGGGGGCATCCCCGGCGAGGCCGCGTCTCGTTCAGTCCGCCGCTTCGGCGGTTTCCGGCGCTTCGAGGGCGCCCACATGCTGGTCGAGCCGCACCAGCGCCTTTTGCAGCGTGGCCCACTCGGCCCGGCCGAGGCCCTGCGAGAGTTCCTCCTCCAGGGAGCGCGCGATCGGCATCAGGCCCTGGTGCACGCCGGCGCCCTTGCGGGTGAGCCGCAGCAGCCGGCCGCGGCCGTCCGACGGATCCTGGGACTGCTTCAGCAGGCCGCGGGCCACCAGGCTGGCGGCGGCGCGGCTCACCTTCACCTTGTCCATGCCCGAGCGCTCGCCCACCACGCTGGGGGACAGCACGCCGAACCGGCCGACCACCGCCAGCACGCGCCATTCGGGGATGGAGATATCGTACGCCTCGGCGAACCGATGGCTCATCAGCCGGTTCACGCGGGTGGCCGCCACCGAGAGGCGATAGGGAAGGTAGTCTTCGAGTTTGAAGTCGTCCGACACGATGTCCGGATCGGCCTCTCGCAACGCAGCCTTGGTTTTCATATCGTTCCTTCTTTGTCGAAGCTGGGACCTCGCCGGGCGAATCGGTCAAGAGGGACGCCGACGGGCTGGCGGACGTGTATCCCTCTTTTCGGCCCACCGGAATGGGTGTTGGCGAAAAACTTTTTTCATCCGCCCGCGTGGCACCGCACAAATCCCCTGCCATCCCCTGCTTCCGATCCCCTTCACCGGGCCCCCGGCACCGTGCGATACCGGCCGCGGGACCGCGCCGGACCGTCGCCAACCTTCCGATTTCGTCCGGATTCCGCGCCTTTTCTGCCCGGATCGGGGGCGTTTCGGGGGAATGGCGTCCCTTGACAGACCGCGCGCCGGGCCGCTTCGCTCGGCATCGTCGCCCGCGCGTCCCCGGCCTTCCGGCCGCGGGGCGCCGTGGCATGACAAGGGAGTAATGCAGCATGGCCGGTTTCGCCTCCACCGCAGACCTCGGCGAGAAGCAGGTTTCGTTCGACGAGCTTGGTCCCGGCCTCTACGCCTACACCGCCGAGGGCGACCCCAACTCCGGCGTCATGGTCGGCCCCGACGGGGTGACCGTGATCGACGCCCAGGCCACCCCCGCGATGGCGGCCGAGGTCTGCGCCCGCATCGCCACCGTCACGCCGAAGCGGGTCAACCGCATCATCCTGTCGCACTATCACGCGGTGCGGGTGCTCGGCGCCTCTGGCTACGGCGCGCAGGAGATCATCTGCTCGGACGTGACGCGCGAACTGACCGTCGAGCGCGGCCAGGCCGACATGGACAGCGAGATCGGCCGCTTCCCCCGTCTGTTCCGCGGCCGCGAGGGTATTCCCGGCCTCACCTGGCCGACGCTCACCTTCCACGGCCGGATGTCGCTGTGGCTCGGCGAGCGGGAGGCGCAGATCATCCATATCGGCCGCGCCCACACGATGGGCGACACGGTGGTGTGGTTGCCGAAGGAGAAAGTCCTGTTCGCCGGCGACACGGTGGAATTCGGCGCCGCCCCCTATTGCGGCGACGCGCATTTCACCGACTGGCCGGAAACCCTGCGCCGGCTGCGGGAACTGGGCGCGCAGAAGATGGTTCCCGGCCGCGGGCGCGCGCTACTGACGCCGGGCGATGTCGCGGAGGGGCTGGCTGGCACCGAGGCGTTCACCTCCACCCTGTTCGGCCTCGTCATGGAAGGGGTCGCCAAGGGCGGCGGCCTGAAGGCGATCTACCAGGACGCGGTGGCAGCGATGGCGCCGCGCTTCGGCGCCTGGGCGATCTTCCAGCACTGTATGCCGTTCAACGTCTCCCGCGCCTTTGACGAGGCCCAAGGCATCGACCGCCCGCGCATCTGGACCGCGGCGCGGGACCTGGAGATGTGGCAGGCGCTGGAAGGCTGAGCGGCGCGCGGCCGATGCCGAGCTACGCCTACCCGGCCTACGCGCCCGCGCCGCGCGGGGCTTCCGGCGCGCGGCACAAGGTGGTGGTGGCGGGTGGCGGGATGGTGGGGCTGACCGCCGCGCTAGACCTTGCCCGGCGCGGCGTGGCGGTGGTGCTGCTGGACGAGGACACCACGGTCAGCACCGGCTCGCGCGCCATCTGCATGGCCAAGCGTTCGCTGGAAATCTACCACCGGCTGGGCGTCGGTCGGCGGATGCTGGACAAGGGCGTGACGTGGAACACCGGCGAGGTGCTGTTCCGCGACCGCGCGGTCTACAGTTTCGACCTGCTGCCGGAGGCCGGGCACCAGTATCCGGCCTTCATCAATCTTCAGCAGTACTATGTGGAAGAATACCTGGTCGAAGCCTGCCGGGCCGCCGGCGTCGATCTGCGCTGGACCCATCGCGTCGCCGCGATCGCTCCCGGCCCGGAGGGCGTGACGCTGACGGCGGAGACGCCGGACGGGCCGTACGCGCTGACCGCGGACTGGCTGCTCGCCGCCGACGGGGCGCGCAGCACGATCCGCACCGCGCTCGATCTGCCGTTCACCGGCCAGGTGTTCAACGACCGGTTCCTGATCACCGACGTGGTGATGCAGGCCGAGTTCCCGCCGATCCGCCGTTTCTGGTTCGATCCGCCGTTCCACGACGGCGGCTCGGTGCTGCTGCACCGCCAGCCCGATCATGTCTGGCGGATCGATTTCCAACTCGGCCGCGATGCGGACCCCGAGGCCGAGAAGGACAAGGAACGGGTGCGCGCCCGTGTCGCGGCCATGCTCGGGCCGGGGGCTGATTTCGAGATCGAGTGGATCAGC
>JAJZVS010000330.1 GCA_021845555.1 Pseudomonadota bacterium | reverse complement strand
TCAGGCCGGAATTTCCGCCGGACCCGGCGGCGCCGGCCCCGCGAATCCGCGCCAGACCAGCCGACGGTCCCGTTTCCCCGGGGTTGGCACGCAACACAGCGCCAGAACCTCCGCCCCGGAAGCGGAATTCGCCCGGGCGGCGGCGTAGTCGGCCGCCGCCGCCGCGGCCGCCGCGGGCCCGCCGGGCACCACGATCACCGGGCGGCGCCGCCGGCGCGGGGCGGGCAGCAGCGCGCGATCCACGCCGAGCATCCAGCCGAGCGGGCGCAGGATCGGCCCCAGTCGGGGATCGGCGGCCAGCATCTCCTGCGTCGCGGGGTCGCGCAGCAGGTCTTCCATCCGCGCGCGGCCGGCGGCGAGTTGCGGGACCAGCCGCGGCAGCCAGCGCCAGGCGCCCGGCAAGCCGGTGCGCTCGGCCGGCGGGTCCGCCGACATGATGCGCAGGTTGTGGGTGGGAACGAACCGCGGTTCGGCTGGCCGGGGTTCGGGCTTCGGGGGCGGGATCGGGGTGCCGGCGACGGCGCGGAACCGCGCGGCCAGATGGCGCAGCCGGGCCAGCAGGGCGTCGGCGAGCCTGGGTTCCAGGCCTGGGCAATGGACCCCCGCTGCCTGATCGCGGCCCGCCTGATCGCGGCCCGCCTGATCGCGCCCCACCTGATCGCGCCCCGCCTGATCGCGCAAACCGGCAATGCGGTCGGCGAGCCAGGTGACGAGACCGGTCAGGCGGTCGCGGAGGGGAGTGTGGGTCATGGGGGTGCGAACAAAGATAGAACATTCACGGGGGGCGAGGCAACAGGTTTGTGCGGGCGCCGCGCGGGCGGTCGGGCGGGGCCCGTGCCGCCAACGAAGCGTGCCGGGCGCCAGCGGGAACCGGGGCGTTCCTCTGATTGCCCTCAAGCAACTGCCGCGCGCGCTTGACTTTCCCGCCGCGCGCCGTGATATGCCCGCCTCAATGTACCGTATGTGCGCACCCGCGCTCTGGTCGGTCCATGCCCGCGTCGCCCGGCCCGGTTGCCGCGCACGCCGCTAGAAGCCCCCGACTGGACAGAAATTTGACCGACATGACCCCCGACTCGGCGGACCCGACCGAACACGCTGAGCCAGCGCCCGCCGCCGACGCACCGACCACCTTCGCCGACCTCGGCCTGTCCGAGCAGGTGCTGCAAGCCATCGCCGAGATGGGCTACCGCCACCCGACTCCGATCCAGGCGCAGGCGATTCCCGTCGTGCTGATGGGCCGCGACGTGCTGGGCGCGGCGCAGACCGGCACCGGCAAGACCGCCAGCTTCACGCTGCCGCTGCTCGACATCCTGTCGGGCTCGCGCGCGCGGGCGCGGATGCCGCGCAGCCTGATCCTGGAGCCGACCCGCGAACTCGCGTTGCAGGTGGCGGAGAATTTCGTTCAGTACGGGAAGTTCCTGAAGCTGACGCACGCGCTGGTGATCGGCGGCGAAAGCATGTCCGACCAGAAAGACGTGCTGATGCGCGGCGTCGATGTGCTGATCGCCACGCCCGGCCGGCTGATCGACATGTTCGAGCGCGGTACCATCCTGCTGTCGGACGTGAAGATCCTGGTGATCGACGAGGCCGACCGCATGCTGGACATGGGGTTCATCCCCGATGTCGAACGCATCGTCGCGATGCTGCCGCGCACCCGCCAGACGCTGTTCTTCTCCGCCACCATGCTGCCGGAGATCCGCCGGCTGGCCGATGCGTTCCTGCAGAACCCGAAGGAGATTTCGGTCTCCCGCCCCGCCTCGGTGGCCACCACGATCACCGAAGGGCTGGTTCTGGTCGCGCAACAGGACAAGCGCGAAGCGCTGCGCCGGCTGATCCGCACCCAGAAGGTGCAGAACGCGCTGATCTTCTGCAACCGCAAGCGCGACGTGGATATCCTGTACAAGTCGCTGGCCCGGCACAAATTCAGCGTCGGCGCGCTGCATGGCGACATGACGCAGAGCATCCGCTTCGCCACGCTGGAGAAGTTCAAGGCGAACGAGCTCCAGCTGCTGGTGTGCTCGGACGTGGCGGCGCGCGGTTTGGATATCGGCGGGTTGTCGCATGTGTTCAATTTCGACGTGCCGCACCACGCGGAGGACTACGTCCACCGCATCGGCCGCACCGGACGGGCGGGGCTCGAAGGCCACGCCTTCACCATCGCCGAACCCGAGGACCGCGCCGCGGTGGCGGCGATCGAGGCGCTGATCCGCCATCCGATCCAGCCGATGCCGGTGGAAGGCCTCGACCCGATCGATTGGGCGCCGGACGACGGCAAGCGCCGGCGTGGGCGCGGCGGACGAACGGCCGCGCCGGCCCCCACCCGGTCCCGCGCCCCCAAGGCCGAGGCCGCGGAGAAGCCCCCCGCCCGCGCCCGCCCGCCCCGGCGCGCGAAGCCGGCCGCCGCAACGTTGCAGGACGCATTGCCGATCGAGGAAGCGGCGATGGCCGCTTCTCCCTCGGAAGCTCCCGTTGCGGAAACCTTCGGCGCGTTCGCATCTCCGGAGACCGCAGCCCACATCCAGGCCGGGATCGCGCCCAGGGGGGAACGAGCGGATGAATCGGGGGACGAACCGGACGCGACCCGGGCGATCGAGACGCAGCCGGACACCCAGGCGCCGCGCGATCGGTCCCGTGGCCGCTCGCGCCGGGACGCCGCCCCGACTTCGCCTCGGCAACCCCAGCAACGGCCGGCGCCGCAGCGCGAACCCCAGCCCGCCGTCCAGGCCCGCACGGCGGACCGACCCCATGATCGGGACCGGGATCGGGACCGCGACCGGGATCGTTCGGGACCGCGCCGGCGCGACGACGACCTCGGCCCGGCCGTGACCGGGTTCGGCGCCGACGTGCCCGCTTTCATGCTGGTCCGCTTCCGCCCGGCGGACGCGCGGCCCGCCGCGCCGTTCGAGGAAATGGAGACCGAGGCATGAGCACTGCCCACGCGAGCCGCTTCTCCCCGTTCTCCTGGGAAGATCCGCTGCGGCTCGACGGGCAGTTGAGCGAAGACGAGCGTGCCATCCGCGACGCCGCCCGCGCCTATTGCCAGGACCGGCTGATGCCGCGGGTGCTGGAAGCCAACCGGCACGAGCGCTTCGACCGCGCGATCATGAACGAAATGGGGGAGATGGGCTTCCTCGGCGCCACGCTCGACAGCCACGGCTGCGCCGGCGTCAATTACGTCTCCTACGGCCTGATCTCGCGCGAGGTGGAGCGGGTCGATTCCGGCTACCGCTCGGCGTTCTCGGTGCAGTCCTCGCTGGTGATGTATCCCATCTGGGCATTCGGCACCGAAGAACAGAAGGACCGGTTCCTGCCGAAACTGCGCTCCGGCACATTCGTCGGCTGCTTCGGCCTGACCGAACCCGATGCCGGGTCCGATCCGGCCTCGATGCGCACCCGCGCCCGCAAGGTCGATGGCGGGTATCTGCTGAACGGGTCGAAGACCTGGATCACCAACGCCCCGCTCGCCGACGTCGCGGTGGTCTGGGCCAAGGACGACGCCGGCGACATCCGCGGCTTTCTGCTGGAACGCGGCATGAAGGGGATGGCGACGCCGAAGATCGAAGGCAAGTTCAGCCTGCGCGCCTCCGTCACCGGCATGATCATGATGGACGACGTGTTCGTGCCGGAGGCGAACCTGCTGCCCGGCGTGAAGGGGCTGCGCGGTCCGTTCTCCTGCCTCAACAACGCCCGCTTCGGCATCTCCTGGGGCGCGCTGGGCGCCGCCGAGTTCTGCTGGCAGGCGGCGCGCGACTACACCATGCAGCGCATGATGTTCGGCCGGCCGCTGGCGGCGACGCAGCTGATCCAGAAGAAACTGGCCGACATGCAGACCGAGATCACGCTTGGCTTGCAAGCGGTGCTGCAACTGGGGCGGCTGATGGACGCGCACGACGCGGCGCCCGAGATGATCAGCCTGTGCAAGCGCAACTCCTGCGGCAAGGCCTTGGCGATCGCGCGCGAGGCGCGCGACATGCACGGCGGCAACGGCATCGCCGACGAGTACCACGTGATCCGCCACGTGATGAACCTGGAAGCGGTGAACACCTACGAAGGCACGCACGACGTGCACGCGCTGATCCTCGGCCGCGCGCAGACGGGTCTCAACGCGTTTGGG
>JAJZVS010000329.1 GCA_021845555.1 Pseudomonadota bacterium | reverse complement strand
CTTTTCGACCCGGTTCAGTACCAGCAGCGGCGCGCCGCCGCGCGTGTCCATCAGCACCTCGCCGTGCACATCGGCGGCGCGCACCCGCCGGTACCAGCGGCCCCAGGTCGGCGGCGCATCGGGCCGACCCGGCGGATTGGCGCCCGGCAGCCCCGCCGTCACCGGATCGCGCGCGCCGAGCGCGGTGACGCGCGGACGAAACGGTCCCGCCGCCACCGCTGCCGGCGCCGGCCCCGCCGCCGGGCCGATATCCGCCGGCACCGCCGGCAGCACCGCGCGCAGCGGCGTCGCGGCCAGGCTGCCGGCGCCGGCGAATTCCGGCCCCACGCTCAGCAGCAGCGCCCCGCCGTGGCGCACGTAGCGGGCGATGTTATCGAGATAGCGCAGCGGCAGCAGCCCCTCGTCGGCGAAACGATCGAGGATGATGAGATCGAAACTGTCGATCTTCTCGGAGAACAATTCGTGCACCGGAAACGCGATCAGCGACAGCTGGTCGAGCGGCGTGAGATCGTCCTTGTCCGGCGGGCGCAGGATGGTGAAATGCACCAGATCGACCGAGGGATCCGATTTCAGCAGCCGCCGCCAGGTGCGCTCCCCGCGATGCGGCGAGCCGGAAATCAGCAGCACGCGCAGCCGGTCGCGCACGCCCTCGATCTGCACCACCGCGCGGTCGTTCAGGGTGGAGACCTCGCCCGCCAGCGGTGCCGCGGACAGTTCCACCACGATCGGGCCGGCGCGACGGATCGGCACCCGGATCGTTTGCACCGCGCCCACCGGGACCGGGCGCGTCACCGAAGGCGCGCCCTCGCGCCGGATCGTGAGCGGGACCAGCGTGCCGGCATCGTCGCGCCCCAGGTCCTCGACCGTCACCCGCAGCGTGACCGACTTGCCGACCAGCCCGTAGCCCGGCGCCTCGACCACCCGCAGCACCCGATCCACCTGCTCGCCGGCGGCGGGGATCAGCACGTTCAGCGGCGCGCCGCCCGGCGCGGCGGCGGGGATGTCGGTGACCTGTCCGTCGGTGATCGCGATCGTGCCGGCGTAGCGGTCGCGCGGGATCCCGGCGCGCGCGCGATCGATCGCGGCGAACAGGCGGGTGCCGCGATCGCCGTGCTCGGGTACCAGCACGGTGCGCAGCTCCAGCCCGGCATGCTTCGCCGCTTCGGCAACGATGCGCGCGCGCGCCGCCTGCGCCAGCGCCGCGCGGTCGCCGATCCGCATCGATGCGCTGTCGTCCATCACCAGCAGGCCGATATCGGCCAGCCCGCGGCGCGTCTCGCGCACCAGCAGCGGGCCGGCGAGCCACAGCAGCAGCACCGCGAATCCCGCCGCCCGCAGTGCCGCGCCGCGGGCCCGCCGCCATGCGGCAAGCATCAAAAGAACGGTCGCGGCAAGCCCGAACCCCGCCAGCACGGCGGGCGCCACCAGCGGGGCGAAGCGCAGCGCGGTGATGGTTTCGGATATTGCCATCCCTACCGCCCGAGCCGCCCCAGGATGGCTTTCATCTGCACCTGGTCGCCCTTGTAGGTGCCGGTCAGCGCATACATCACCAGATTGACGCCGAACCGATACGCCAGCGTGCGCTGCCCGTCCCCGCCCGGCAGCACCGCGTAGGACGGATGGCCGTCGCGGTCGGTGGCCCAGGCGGCGGCCCAGTCGTTGCCGCCGATTACCACCGGACTGACGTCGTCGTTGCCGCGATCGGCGGCCCGCTCCACCCACACCGTCCCGCCGGCGAATCTTCCAGGATAGCTGCGCAGCAAGTAGAAGGTGCGCGCCAGCACATGCTTGATCGTGAGCGGCACGAGCGGCGGGATCACCAGCCCGCGCGCTACAAGCCGCAGCGCCGCCGCGGCGCCGGGCGCGAAGCCCTCGCCGGAGCCGGCGTCGCGCGTATCGATCACGACGATGCCGCCCCGGTCCATGTAGTCGTTCAGCGCGGCCGCCGCGCGCGGGCCGAGCGGGGCCGCCCCGGCGGTGATCGGCCAGTAGAGCAGCGGATAGAAACTGAGGTCGGTTTGCCCCGGCACCACCGGATCCGGCGCATCGAGCGTGGCCGCCGTGCGCGCGTTGACGAAGCGCGACAGCCCGCTCAGTCCCTGGCGGGAAACGCGGTCCACCCGCGGATCGCCGGTGACGATGTAGCCGAGCCGCATGCCGAGCGCCGGGTTGGCGCTGTGCGCGAGGCCTGCCCCGGTGCCCGGATCGACACCCGAGACCGGGACGGCGCCGGCCGCCGGCGCCTGCGTCATGGGCGCCTGCGTCATGGGCGGCTGCGTTATGGGCGCCTGTTGCGCGGGGGCCTCCCGGGCCCGCGCCGGCCCGGCGGCAAGGAGCCCGAGGCCCAGCAGCGCAAACGGCAGCAAAGCCGCCGCGCCGACCCGCCGCGCGCCGCCGCGCCGGGCCAGCAGGCCGCGCAGCGCCAGCGCGATCAGCAGGTCCGCCAGCAGCAGCGCCACGGCCAGCGCGATCAGCGGCGGGCCGAAGGCAAGCTCCGGCACCTCGGCGGCAAACGACATCCGCCGCGCCCCCGCGATCGGCGGGGCGGCGACCGGCAAGCCCAGCCCGCCCGCGAGGTTGAGCGCGCGCCGCGCGTCCACCGGCCCATACAGTCCCGGCGGATGGCGCGGCGAGACCGCGGTGGCGGCGAAACGGTCCGCCGCCAGCCCGAGCGCCGTCGCCGGCGGCGCCCCCAGCGTTCCCGCGCCGTCCAGCGTCTGCCACGGCGCCAGCACCCCGGTGCCTGTTGCCGGCGCCACCCCCGCCGACAGCGCCACCAGCCGGCGCAGCATCTGCACGAACAGTCCCGACAGCGGCAGGTTGGACCAGGCATCGTTGGCGGTGACATGGAACAGCACGATCCGCCCGCGCCCGCGCGCCTCGGCCGTCACCAGCGGCGTCCCGTCGGCCAGGTTCGCCCAGGCGCGCCCGGCCAGCGCCGCGGAGGGCCGTGCCAGCACCTGGCGGACCACCCGCACCTCCGCCGGCACCGCCAGCCCGGCGAACGGGGAGCGCGGCGGGAACGGCGCCAGCCCGGCGGGGCGCGACCAGGACATCGCCCCGCCCAGCGCGCGATCGCCGCCCAGCAGGCGGACCGGCAGCAGCGGGTCATGCACGCCGACCGGCGCGGCGGCGGTGCGTGGCCCGGCGAAGCGCACGAGCTCGCCGCCCCGATCCACCCAGCGCGCCAGCGCCTCGGCAAGCGGCCCCGGCGTCAGCGGATCGTCGGCCAGCACGATGACCGAGAGATGTTCCTTCAGCAGCGCGGCCAGGCTGCCCCGGTGCAGGTCGGCATAGGGCGACAGCGCGCGGGTCACGTAATAGAGCGCGCCGAGCAGCGGGGTCTCGGCCGCCTCCGGATCGGCGCTGGCGAGACCTACCGGCCGGCGGCGCCAGCGCTCGTCCAGCAACACCACACCCCCCGCCGATGGCGGCCCGGCCAGCACCAGCCGCGCCAGCCGGTTGGTCAGCGCCGCCGGCAGATCGAGCGGCGCCGCCGCGGTGGCAGCGCCCGCCGGGATGGCGATCGTCGCTTCCCCCAGCGTCCGCCCATCCCCGGTCTGCGCCAGCACCCGCACCGATTGCGCCAGCGGCTGCGGCGGCTGCGCGAGCCGCACGAGCAACCCGCCGTGCGCAGCGCGGGCGAACCCGCCGTGCGCAGCACGGGCGAACCCACCCTGCGCGGCACGCGGGTGAGGGTCCGGCGGCAGCAGCAGGCGCGGCGGCGTGGCGGCGCAGCAGATCTCCGTCACCGGCCCGGCCTCGGTCAGCGCGGCGGCGAAGCGCGGGAAGGCGGGACCGTCGGTGATCCCGTCGGCCAGATACACCACCGCGCCGCCGCGATCGTGCCAGCCGCGCAGCGCCGCGGCGGCGGCGGCCCGATCGACCGGCCAGGGCATCGGGGCGAGTGCCGCCACCCGCGCGCGCAGCGCCCCCGCGGGCATCGGCGGGCCGATCGCCGGCGCCGCGCCGTCGGCCCCCGGCGCCGTGGCGAGCAGCGCCACCGCCCGCCCCTGCCGGGCCGCCCGATCGAGCACCGCGCGCGCCGCCATCGCCCGGCGCGGCCAGTCGGCGGCCGACGCCCAGCCGTTGTCGATCACCAGCAGCACCGGCCCT